>JBFYNT010000161.1:0-16481 GCA_041304225.1 Candidatus Aminicenantota bacterium | reverse complement strand
AAGAACGAGACGCGGTCGAGGAACGCGGCCGCCTTCCCGGCGAAGAGCGGCGCGCTCATGGCCTCGAGCCCGTATTCGGCCATGAAGGAGGCCCGCTCGGCTTCCTCGAGCTCGGCCAGGTCGGCTTCGATGCGGCCGCAGAAGGCCAGGACGCGGCGGGGGGACATGTCCCCTTGGTACGTGTCCCCGGTCTGGACGGCGGACGGGCTTAGGCCGGGGAAGAGGGCTTCGGGATCCCGGACCGAGGGCAGGTCCCTTTCGTCGACGTTGACGAAGTGCAGGAGGGGCTTGAGGCTGAGGAAGGCGAAGCTGCGGATGAGCTTCTCCTCGGCCGGCGAAAGGGGCAGGCTCCGCAGGCCCCGGCCCGATTCGAGCTCGGGGCGGAGCTTTCGGAGGAGATCGCGCTCCTTCTCGCCCTCGGGGTCCTTCATCTTCTTGAGGTCCTTGTCGAGGCGCTCGAGGCGCGCGTCGACCAGCACGAGGTCGGCCAGGACGAGCTCCTCCTCCATGCTCCGGACGTCGGCGGCCGGATCCAGCCGGCCGCGGGCGGGCGGGAGGTCGGGGTCGGCGAAGGCGCGGACGACGTGGAGGAGGCCGTCGGCCTTCCTCAGATGGCCCAGGAAGAGGCTGGCCTTGACCTCGCCGAAGGAGATGCCGACGAGGTCGGTCAGGTCCATCGACGCGGCGATCCTGCGCTTGTCGGGGTAGGCGGCCGCGATGCGGTCCAGGCGGGGATCGGGCAGGGGAACGGTCCGTACGTTCGGCTCGCGGCGGCCGTCGTCGTAGGCCTTGACGGCCGCGTGGGCGCCGGCGAGGAGATTGAAGAGCGTCGTCTTGCCGGTCTTGGGGTAGCCGAAGAGGGTGACGTTCACGGGTCTAGTAAAGCGGGAACGGGAGGGAGTGTCAAGGCGAGGACGCAGGGGGCGAGAGGGGAGGCGGAGCAACGTTCTTGATGTCGGCGGGGTTTTCCTTTAATATAGCCTTTCATGCGCGCCGAGAACGACATGGACACAGAGAAGAAAAAGAAGGACAAGAGCCTCTTCCGGGAATATTTCGAGCTCATCGCCGAGACGGCGGTCTTCGTCTTCTTCGTCATGACCTTCGTCGTCCAGGCCTTCCAGATCCCGACCGGCAGCATGGAGCCGACCCTCCTCGTGGGCGATTTCCTGCTGGTCAACAAGCTGGCCTACAACCGGCCGGTCCTGCCGCTCGAGGGGGCGATCCTGCCCCGCAAGCCCATCGAGAGGGGCAACATCGTCGTCTTCAAATACCCCAAGAACCTGACCCAGGATTTCGTCAAGCGGGTCATCGCCCTGGAGGGCGAGAAGGTCGAGGTCCGGGACAAGCAGGTCTTCATCAACGACCAGCCGCTCGACGAGGCCTACAAGGTCCACATCGACAGCCAGATCAACACCAAGACCGACGTCTACAACTACGACGACGTCATCCGCGACAACTACGGCCCCGTCACGGTGCCCCCGGGGCACTGCTTCGTCATGGGCGACAACCGCGACAACAGCATGGACAGCCGCTACTGGGGCTTCCTCTCGATCGACTCGATCAAGGGCCGGCCCTGGCTCATCTACTTCTCTTACAAGGCCGAGCGCGACGCCTGGCAGAAGACGGGCGTGCGCGACCGCCTCAAAAAGCTGGTGAGCTTCATCCCCAAGGCCCGCTGGGGCCGCATGCTCCGCATTATCAATTAGGGTCGAGTCCAGGCCCGGCAACGACCTTCGTGGTCTCGCTCTAGAATTCCCGATGTCGGCTGCTGAGCGGCTCTGAGGCCGGCCTCTCCCTCCCGGAAAAGTACGAAGACGCCGGTCCGTGCGCCGGCTTCGGCGCCAAAACAACTCGCTCGGCTTGCGCTAAGCCTCGCTCAAACACGTTTTGGCGGTTTCCAGGGAAACGACCCTCATCCGGCACGCGGCCCGGCTGAACTTTCCCGATGTCGGGTTCGGCCGTCCCCCTCGCCGTTCATACGCAGCCTCCCCACGGGAGCGCGGTGTCTGACACGGCGCATAGCCGGGCCTGTCCTCGAATGCTGATCCAAATTACGGATGCGGGAACGAAGCGGGTCCCGTGGCCAATTTGACGGGCCTTGGGGGAAACGCATAACATGGGGTCATGAAGAAGGCGGCGGCGCTCGTCACGGGCGAGGAGTTCGTCGAGGGCGCGGTCGACGAGGTCGTATTCTACAATCCCGACAACGGCTACACCGTCGCCAAGTTCCTGCCCGAGTCCGGCGAGCCGATGACGGTCGTCGGCGAGTTCCCGCCGCTTTCGCCGGGAGAGGTCCTGCGCGTCCACGGCGGCTGGGAGCTCAACCCGCGCTTCGGGAGGCAGTTCAAGGTCGACCGGTTCACCATGACCCTGCCGGCCTCGGCCAAGGGCATCGAGAAATTCCTGGCCTCGGGGCTGGTCAAGGGCATCGGTCCCGTGCTGGCCGGCCGCATCGTCGCCGCCTTCGGGGCCGGGACGATCGACGTCCTGAACCGCGAGCCGGAGCGCCTCCGCGAGGTCGGCGGCGTCGGCGCGGTCAAGCTGAAGGAGATCAAGCGCTCCTGGGCCGAGCACCGGGACATCCGCGACCTGATCATGTTCCTGCAGGAGCACGGCGTCTCGACCGGCCTGGCGACCAAGATCTACCGGCAGTACGGCGACCGGTCCTTCACCGTGCTGAGATCGAACCCCTACCAGCTCAGCCTCGACATCTTCGGCGTCGGCTTCAAGACGGCCGACCAGCTGGCCCTCAAACTCGGCATGGACCCGGGTTCGCTCGAGCGGGCCAAGGCCTACATCCTTTATATCCTCGAGAAGGACAACGAACAGGGCCACGTGTTCTCGCTCGCGGCCGAGGTCCTCGAGCGCTGCGCCGCCGACCTGGAGGTCGACGCCGGCAAGGCCGACAAGGCCCTGGCCGGCCTGATCAAGGCCAACCGCGTCGTCGCCGAGGACGAGCCCATAGGGCGGGCCCTCTACCTGCCCTTCTTCCATCAGGCCCAGGAGGAGGTCGTCCGGTCCATCCATAACCTGGCGGGCTTCCCCTGCAAGGCCCCGGACATCGACCTCGACAAGGCCGTCGCCGCGACCGAGAAGGACCTGGGCATGGAGTTCTCGACGCTCCAGCGCCGGGCCGTCCGCGAGAGCATCGAGCGCAAGATCCTGGTCATCACCGGCGGGCCCGGGACGGGCAAGACGACCATCATCAAAGGCGTCGTCGACGTCTTCCGCAAGTGGGGCAAGGAGGTCCTGCTGGCCGCGCCGACGGGCCGCGCGGCCAAGCGGCTGGCCGCGGCGACGGGGCAGGACGCCCGGACGATCCACCGGGTCCTCGAGTTCCAGCCCAAGAAGGGGACCTTCAAGCGGAACGCGTCCAATCCGCTCAAAGGCGAGGCCCTGGTCGTCGACGAGTTCTCGATGGTCGACCTGCCGCTCATGTACCACCTGCTCAAGGCCATTCCGCCCTGGATGCGGCTGGTCCTCGTCGGCGACAAGGACCAGCTGCCGTCGGTCGGGCCGGGCAACCTCCTCCACGACATCATCGAGTCGGGCACCGTCGACGTCGTCCGGCTCGACCAGATCTTCCGGCAGGAGAAGGAAAGCCTCATCGTCGTCAACGCCCACCGCATCAACCAGGGCCAATCCCTCGTCCACGCGCCCCCCGGCGACAAGAACGCCGACTTCTACTTCATCCGCCAGGAGGACGCGTCCAAGGCCTTCCAGACCATTCTCAAGATGTGCTCGTCGAGCATCCCCTATAAACTGGGCCTGAGCCCGCTGTCGCCGCAGATCCAGGTCATCAGCCCGATGTACAAGGGCATCGTCGGCGTCGACAACCTCAACACCGAGCTCCAGAAGAAGCTCAATCCCGGGGGGGAGGGCCTGCAGGCCGGGGCGCGCGTCTTCCGGGCCCGCGACAAGGTCATGCAGGTCCGCAACGACTACGACAAGGACGTCTTCAACGGCGACATCGGCTCGGTCCTGCACGCCGACAAGGCCAAGTACCGGCTGGTCGTCGATTTCGACGGCCGGACCGTCTGCTACGAGAAGGACGAGCTCAACGACATCACCCTGGCCTACGCCGTCTCCGTGCACAAGGCCCAGGGCAGCGAGTACCAGGCCGTCATCATGCCGCTCCTGACCCAGCATTTCATCATGCTCCAGCGCAACCTCTTTTATACGGCCCTGACCCGGGCCAAGAAGCTGAGCGTCGTCATCGGCTCCTACAAGGCGCTCTACATCGCCATCAAGAACGACGACCCGGTCAAGCGGAACTCCCTGCTCAAGGACAAGCTCGTCCGGCTGGGCCCGGCCGTTTGACTCGATTCCCCGGAAGATGGTACATTTCTTCTTCCCCGGACCCGAACGCACGAAAGGAGAGCGCATGGACAAGTATGAATGCACGGCCTGCGGTTACATCTACGATCCCGCCGTCGGCGATCCCGACAACGGCGTCGCGCCGGGAACCCGGTTCGAGGACCTGCCGGACGATTGGGTCTGCCCCCAGTGCGGCGTCGGCAAGGACCTCTTCACCAAGCTCGACTGACCCGGGACCCGAGCCCTTCCTGACGTGAACATCCTCATCGCCGGCGGAGGCTTGGCCGGCACTTTGGCCGCCAAAGCCCTCCGCGAGCTCGACCCGGAAGCCGGGATCACGGTCCTCGGAGAGGAGAGGCAGCCCTACTATCCGCGCCCCAACCTCATCGAGTTCCTGGCCGGCCGCCTGCCGTACGAAAAGGTCTTCGCTTTCCCCGAAGGCTGGGCCGAAAGGCAGAGGATCCGGCTCCGCCTCGGCGAGACGGTCGCGCGCCTGGATCCGGCCGGCCGGACGGTCGAGACCGCGGCGGGGGAGGTCCTCCCTTACGACGCTCTGCTCCTGGCGACGGGGGCCCGGGCCTCCCTGCCGCCCGTCCCCGGAACGGACCGTAAGGGCGTCTTCGTCCTGCGCACCCTCGACGACGCGCTGGCCCTGGCCGATCATCTCTGGGACCATCGACGGACGGTCGTCCTCGGTGGCGGGGTGCTCGGGCTCGAGATCGCCCGGGCGGTCCGCAGCCGCGGCGGCGAGGTCCGCGTCGTCGAATTCTTCGACCGGCTCCTGCCGCGCCAGCTCGACCCGGCCGCGGCCGCGATCCTCAAGGTCCAGTTCGAGCGGATGGGCGTTGCCGTCGTCCTCGGCGCCGTCACCAAGGAGATCCTCGGGGACGGGGCCGTTCGCGGCCTCAGGCTCGAAGGCGGCGCCGAGATCGAGGCGGACGGCCTCGTCGTCGCCGCGGGGATCAGGCCCGAGACCGGCCCGGCCAAAGAGGCCGGCCTCCTCGTCGGCCGCGGCATCGTCGTCGACGACCGCATGCGCACCTCCGATCCCGCTATTTACGCCGCCGGCGACGCCGCCGAGCACCGCGGCCGCGTCTACGGCATCATACCGGCGGCCTTCGACCAGGCCCGGGCGGCCGCCCGCAACATGCTCGGCCAGGACCTGCCCTACGCGGGCACGGTCCCTTCCAATACCCTGAAGGTCGCGGGACTGGCCGTGACCTCGGTCGGCGAGTTCGGCGCCGAAGGCCCGGACGTCGAATCGCTCGTCCGGTGCGATCCCGAGAAAGGCCTCTACAAGAAGATCGTCCTGCGGGAGGGCCGGGCCGTCGGCGCGATCTGGATGGGCACCGGCAAGGGCGCCTCGGACGTTGGCCGGCTCGTCGCGCTCGGCAAGGCGGTCGGCGCCCGCAAGGCCGACCTGCTCGAAGACTCTTTCGATCTCTCGGAGCTCGCATGAAGAACACACTCGCCGTCATCGTCCTCCTCCCGGCCATCGTCCTGGCCGTCGCGCTCCCCGCCGGGAGCCAGACCCAGGTCCAGGTGGGCGGCTACCTGTCGTTGGAATACATCAAGGGGCAGCCCGAGAGCGCCTATCCCAAGGGCAACACGGCCAACCTCCTGGCCGGCTTCCTGGCCGCCGGCCGGGCCGGCCAGAGATTCGGCTTCGCCGTGGAAGGCCGGGCCCAGGGCGTCAACTCCTTCGGCCTGCTCCAGGCCTGGGCCGGGTTCCTGCCGGCCGAGACCTTCACGGTCAAGGCCGGGCTCTTCCTGGTGCCTTTCGGCGCCTGGAACCGGGCCAGCCGGCCTTACGAAACGGTCTTCATCCGGACGCCGCTCAACCTCGAATACCTCTATCCGGAGAGCTGGCGCGACATCGGCGTCCTGACCGAGGGGCAGGTCGGCGTCCTGACGTACGCGGCCTACCTGGGCAGCGGCCTGGCCGAAGCGGACCGGCTCGGCGGCGGGCAACAGTTCGAGGACAACAACAACGACTGGGCCAAGGGCGGCCGCCTGGGCTTGGTCTTCAGCCCGGAGATCCGGGCCGGCGTGTCCTACTACTCGGGCAAAATGGACGAACAGAAGCTGAGGGGCCTCGTCCTCGAGGGCGTCGACCTGTCCTGGGTCACCGCCCAATGGGAGGTCCACGGCGAGTACACCAAGGCCCTCGTCGACAACCCCGATCCGTTCGAGCGGGGCGAGTCGGAGGGCTGGTACGTCATGATGGTCATGAGCTTCAAAGGGCTCCAGCCTTTCGGCAGCTTCCAGAAGCTGAAATACACGGACGGTTACCACGGCGGGGGCATCGACCTCGACCGCAGCCGCTGGGCCGCGGGCCTGCGCTACGTCCTGAGCCGGACTCTCTTCATCAAGGCCGAGTACGACTGGAACAAGGAGAAGGGGACGGTCCTCAAGAACAACCAGGTCCAGGTCCAGCTCGGCGCGAGCTTCTGAGGGAAAGGACGCGGCATGGCCAATCTGCTCGTTCTCGGCACCCAGTGGGGCGACGAAGGCAAGGGCAAGATCGTCGACCTGCTGACCCCGGCCTTCGACGTCGTCGCCCGCTACCAGGGCGGCCACAACGCCGGCCACACGGTCTACGTCGGCGGGCGTAAGATCGTCCTCCACCTCATCCCTTCGGGCATCCTCCGGCCCGCCACGTTCTGCGTCATCGGCAACGGCGTGGTCATCTCGCCCGCCGCGTTCTTCCGGGAGACGGCGGACCTCGAGGGCCGGGGCGTCCACGTCGACCCGACGCGCTTGGCCATCAGCCGGGGCGCCCACCTGATCATGCCCTGGCATCCCCTCGTCGAGCGGATCTCCGAGGACAAGCGCGGCGAGAAGAGGATCGGCACGACCTGCCGCGGCATCGGACCGGCCTACGAGGACAAGGCCGCCCGCTTGGGCGTCCGGGCCGGCGACCTGGCCGACCTCGGCGTTCTGCGCGAGAAGATCGCCGAGAACGTCGCGGCCAAAGCCGCGGCCTTCGCGGCGGCGGGGATGCCGCCGCTCGACGCCGAGGCGATCACCCGCGAATACGCCGATTGGGCGCGGCGGCTCGGGCCCTATCTCAGCGATGTCTCGGAGCTGCTCCACGAGCGGATGAAGGCCGGCCAGAGCGTCCTCTTCGAAGGCGCCCAGGGCGCCCTGCTCGACCTCGACCACGGCACCTATCCCTTCGTCACCTCGTCGAGCTCGCCGGCCGGCGGGGCCGCGACCGGGCTCGGCGTCGGGCCCCGGACGATCCACGGCGTCCTCGGCATCACCAAGGCCTACACGACGCGGGTCGGCAGCGGGCCGTTCCCGACCGAGCTGTTCGACGAAACGGGGAAGGCGATCGCGGCCAAAGGCGACGAGTTCGGGGCCTCCACGGGCCGGCCCCGCCGCTGCGGCTGGTTCGACGCCCTGGCCGTGCGCTACGCCTGCCGCATCAACGGCGTCGATCGGATCGCGCTGACCAAGCCCGACGTCCTGGCCGGGCTCGGCGACATCCCGGTGTGCACGGGCTACCGCTACAAGGGCGAGCTCCTGAAGAGCTTCCCGCCCGAACCCTGGATCCTCGAAAAAGTCGTTCCCGAGTACCGGGCGTTCGCGGGCTGGCCTGAGTTCCCGCGCGGGGCCGCCGCGCTCGAAGACCTGCCGCCGGCGTTCGTCGCTTACGTCAGGGCCCTCGAGGACCTGGTCGAGACGCGCGTGGCCGTCGTCTCGACGGGCGTCGAGCGCGAAGCGACCCTGTTCATCGATTCCGAGCTCGGCGGCTTCGTCGACCTGGCCCGCGTGCGGGCCGCCGGAGAGGTCTAGGAGCGGGCCATGGACCGGGCGCAGATCGAGCGCGTCGAGATCTCGCGGGCGGCCCTGGTCCGCAACATCGGGGAGTTCCGGATGCTCATCGGGCGCCGGCGGAAGTTCCTGGCCGTGGTCAAGGCCAACGCCTACGGCCACGGGCTCCATGAGGTCGCCCGGATCGCCGTGGCCGAGGGCGTCGATTGGCTGGGCGTCAATTCCGTCGACGAAGGCCTCGCGCTCCGCGCGGCCGGCGTCGCGGCGCCCGTCCTCGTCCTGGGCTATGCGCCGCTCGGCGCGCTCGAGGAGGCCGTCCGCGGCGACCTGCGCCTGACCGTCTACAACCGGGAGACCGTCCGGCGGCTCTCGGAGCTGGCCGTCCGGCTGCGCCGGACCGTCCGCCTCCACGTCAAGGTCGAGACCGGGACCTGGCGTCAGGGCGTCGATCCCAAGGGGCTGGCCGCGTTCGTCGCAGACATCCGCCGCCGGCCCGGCCTGGCCCTCGAGGGGCTGTCGTCGCATTTCGCCAACATCGAGGACACGACCAAGCACGACTACCCCCGCCGCCAGCTCGCGGCCTACCGTTCGGCCGCCCGGGCGCTGGAGGCCGGCGGCCCGCGCATCCCGATCAAGCACATGTCCTGCACGGCCTCGACCGTGCTCTTCCCGGAGCCCGGCTTCAACCTGGCCCGGGTCGGGATCGGACTCTACGGGCTGTGGCCGTCGAAGGAGACCTACCTGTCCTGCCTTCTCGACAAGAAGGAGGTGCTCGCTCTCGAGCCCGTCCTTTCCTGGAAGGCCCGGATCGCCCAGGTCAAGAAGGTCCCCGCCGGGGCCGATATCGGCTACGGCGGCACCTACCGTACGACCCGCCCGACCGTGCTCGCCGTCGTCCCGGTCGGTTATTACGACGGCTACGACCGCGGCCTCACGAACGCCGCCCACGTCCTCGTCAGGGGGCGGAGGGCCCCGGTGCGGGGGAGGGTGGCCATGGATTTCTTCATGGCCGACGTCACCGACGTTCCCGGGGTCGGGCTCGAGGAGGAGGTCACGCTCCTCGGCGCCGACGGCCGCGAGCGGATCACCGCCGAGGACCTGGCCGCCCTGGCCGGGACGATCAGCTACGAGATCCTGGCCCGCATCAATCCGCTCATCCCGAGGATCGTCGTATGATCTAGACAGGAGGAAGCCTCGGCCGCTGGGGCTCTCGGGCGTCATCCTCGTTCGCTGCCGTGTTTTTTTACGCCCTTCTGTTCGCCGGACTCAGCGCCAAAACAACTCGCTCGGCGTGCGCTACGCCTCGCTCAAACACGTTTTGGCGGTTTCCAGGGAAACTCCCCTCGTCCGTCTCCAGAAGGGCTAAAACACGGCTTATGCTCGCTCTGATGACGCCCTCGACCCCGTGATCGCGGCCTCCTCAAGCTCCATGCGTTCCTCTGGCCCTACTCGACCTGCGAGACAAGGCGGAATTGATGAAAAAATAAATATACTACAAAATTGGTAGGAATTATTGTATGATGTCCGCGTAAAGCGAGGAGAGCCCATGACCATCGACGCCAAAACGAAGAAGGAGATCCTCAAGGACATCATCCGCGACCTCCACCGCGGCGGCGACGTCGAGGCCCTGAAGAAGCGCTTCGCCGCGCTCGTCCGCGACGTCTCCGGAGCGGAGATCGGAGCGCTGGAGCAGGAGCTCATCACGGAGGGCCTGCCCGAAGAAGAGGTCCGGAAGCTCTGCGACGTCCACGTCAAGGTCTTCGAGGAGTCGCTCTCCGCCCAGCCTGTCCCCGAGGCCGCTCCGGGCCATCCGCTGCGCACGCTGGCCGACGAGAACCGGGCGCTGGAGAAGCTCTTGGCCGAGACCCGCGCCGCGCTCGACCATGTCCGGAACGAGCCGGAGCGCCGGGACTGGGCCGCCGACCGGGCGCGCCTCGCCGCGCTCGCCGGGTCGCTCGCCGGGATCGAGAAGCACTACCTCAAGAAAGAGAACCAGCTCTTCCCGCGCCTCGAGGAGAAGGGCGTCAGCGGGCCGTCCAAGGTCATGTGGGCGGTTCACGACGACATCCGGGCCCATCTCAAGGAGTTCCGTAGGGCCGTCGAGATGGGCGACGCGGCCCTCGTCCTGAACACCGGCTCCTGGGTCCTGCAGGAGATCGCGGACATGATCGGCAAGGAGGAGAAGATCCTCTTCCCGATGTGCCTCGAGCTGTTCACGGACGCCGACTGGGCCCGGGTCAAGAAGGGGGAGGAGGAGATCGGCTACGCCTGGATCGCTCCGGCCCCGGCTTGGGGCGCGGCCGCGGCGGTCCCCGAGTCCCCTGCGGCCGGAGCGGGAGCGGGGCTCGTCCTCGACACGGGCGTACTCACCGCCGAGCAGATCGACCTCATGCTGACGCGCCTGCCCGTGGACATCTCCTTCGTCGACGAGACCGACACGGTTCGCTACTACTCGGCGACGGCGGACCGGGTCTTCCCCCGGACCCCCGGCGTCATCGGGCGCAAGGTCCAGAACTGCCATCCGCCCAAGAGCGTCGATGTCGTCGAGCGCATCCTCGCGGCCTTCCGGTCGGGGGAGCGCGAAGAGGCGGAGTTCTGGATCGAGTCGCAGGGCCGGTTCATCCACATCCGCTACTTCGCGATGAGGGACAAGCGGGGCGCCTACCGGGGCGCGCTCGAGGTCAGCCAGGACGTGACCGCCATCCGGGCGCTCCGGGGAGAAAGGCGGCTGCTCGATTGGGATAAGGAGTAGGCCGGGCTTGTCAGGCCCGGTCCCGGGGCGTAATATAAAAGGACCGGCGTCCGGAACACAGAGGAGTTATCGATGAAAGAAAGAGTCGAACAGGCTTTGAACAAGGTCCGCCCCGCCCTCCAGGCCGACGGCGGCGACGTCGAGCTCGTCGAGGTCGGCGCGAACGGCGTGGTCAAGGTCAGGCTCAAAGGGGCCTGCGGCGGCTGTCCGATGTCCCAGCTGACCCTGAAGATGGGCATCGAGCGCATCCTGAAGAAAGAAGTCCCCGAGGTCCAGTCGGTCGAGGCCGTCTGAGGCCGGGTCCTCCGTACTCCGGGCCGGCCATGCGGCGGCCATGGAACAGGCCATGAAAAGGGTCTATCTCGATCACATCGCGGCGACACCGCTCCTCCCGGAGGTCCGGGAGGCCATGCGGCCGTTCCTCGAAGAGATGTTCGGCAATCCCCAGAGCCTCCACGCGGCCGGCCGCGAGGCCCAGGCGGCCGTCGAAGCCGCCCGCGGCGACGTCGCCGCCCTCGTCGGGGCCCGCGCCGACGAGATCTATTTCACCGCGAGCGGCACCGAAGCCAACAACTTCGCCCTCAAGGGCTTGGCCGCGGGCCAGCAGGCCAAGGGCCGCCACCTCGTCGTCTCGGCCATCGAGCATTCATCGGTCCTCAACTCGGTCAAGGCCCTCGAGCGCCAGGGCTTCAGCGCGAGCCTCGTGCCCGTCGACCGGGCGGGGCGCGTGGACCCGGCCGACGTCGCCAAGGCCCTGACGAAGGACACGGTCCTCGTCTCGGTCATGACGGCCAACAGCGAGGTCGGGACGATCGAGCCCGTCGCGGAGATCGCCGCCGTCTGCCGCGAACGCGGCGTCCTCGTCCACACCGACGCCGTGGCCGCCGCGGGCAGCGTCCCGCTCGACGTGAAGGCCCTCGGCGTCGACGCCCTGAGCCTGGCCGGCGATCAGTTCTACGGGCCCAAGGGCTCGGCGGCCCTGTTCGTCCGCAAGGGCGTCCGCATCCTGCCGCTCGTCGACGGCGGTGTCCAGGAAGGCGGGCGCCGGGGCGGGACCGAGAACGTTCCGGCCATCGCCGGCCTCGGCGCGGCCGCCCGCCTGGCGGCGCGGGACATGGCCGCCCGGGCCGCCGCGCTCGTCCCCCTCCGGGACCGGCTGCTCGAGGAGCTGCCGCGGCGGATCGAGCACGTCGTCGTGACCGGCTCGCGGACCGACCGCCTGCCCCACCAGGCCAGCTTCTGCGTCGAGTTCGTCGAGGGCGAGGCCATGCTGCTCTTCCTCGACATGAACGGCATCGCCGCCTCGAGCGGCTCGGCCTGCACCTCCAAGGCGCTCAAGGCCTCGCACGTCCTGTTGGCCATGGGGCTCGACCACGCCACCGCCCAGGGCTCGCTCGTCTTCAGCCTGGTCGGGGAGACGACCGGCGCGGACGTGGGGACGCTCCTCGAGGTCTTCCCGCCGATCGTCGACAAATTGAGAAAGATGTCGCCGCTCTATACGGCGTTCCTGAAAGAGAGAGGATCATGATGTACAGCGACAAGGTCATGGACCACTTCGCCAACCCCCGCAACGTGGGCGTCCTCTCCGACGCCGACGGCGTCGGGGAGGTCGGCAATCCCGTCTGCGGCGACATGATGACGTTCTACATCAAGGTCGACGGCGACCGTCTGGCCGACGTCAAGTTCCAGACCTTCGGCTGCGGGGCGGCCATCGCCGTCTCCAGCATGGTCAGCGAGATGGCCAAGGGCAAGACGATCGACGAGGCCATGACCATCACCAACGACCTCGTCGCCGAGGAGCTCGGCGGCCTGCCGAAGAACAAGATGCACTGCTCGAACCTCGGGGCCGACGCGCTCCACGAGGCCATCCAGAACTACCGCGACAGGAAGGCCGGCAAGGCCTCCGAAGCCAAGCCGAAGGCGCACGACCATGAGCACGAGGGCTTCGCCTGCCCCTATTGCGACTCGGCCCTCGCGGAGGAGGACAAGACCTTCTGCCGGGCCTGCCGGGTGGAGTTCGAGGAGTGCCCGGCCTGCGGCGGCATCACCAAGAGGGGCGACGCGAAGTGCGTCCACTGCGGCGTGTCCCTCGGAGCCAAGGGCTGAGCGTTCGAGGCGGAATGGCGGAGAGGGGGAAGGCATGACGACCGCGGAGATCCTCGCCCGGGTCGGCGAGCTCAAGAAGCGGAAGAACGCCGTCATCCTAGCCCATAACTACCAGCTCCCCGAGGTCCAGGACGCGGCCGATTTCGTCGGCGACTCGCTCGAGCTCAGCCGGAAGGCCGCCGGCCTCGAGGCCGCCACGATCGTCTTCTGCGGCGTCCAATTCATGGCCGAGACGGCCGCCGTCCTCGCGCCGGGGAAGACCGTGCTCCTGCCCGAGATCGAGGCGGGCTGCCCCATGGCCGACATGATCAACGGCCGGGAGCTCCGGAAGTGGAAAGAGAGCCACCCCGGGCTCAAAGTCGTCTGCTACGTCAACACGAGCGCCGAGGTCAAGGCCGAGAGCGACATCTGCTGCACCTCGAGCAACGCCGTCGCCGTCGTCCGCTCGCTCGGCGTCCCCAAGGCCCTCTTCGTCCCCGACAAGAACCTGGCCGCCTACGCCGCCCGGGAATCGGGCGTCGAGCTCATCGCCTGGGACGGCTACTGCCACGTCCATCACCGGTTCACGCCCCAGGACGTCCGGGACGCCCGGGCCCGCCATCCGCAAGCGGAGGTCTGGGTCCATCCCGAATGCCCTCTGGACGTCTCCGACCTCGCCGACAAGGTGCTGTCGACCGGCAAGATGGTCCTCGAGGCCCGGGCGACGAAGAAGCGGGAGGTCCTCATCGGCACCGAGAAGGGGATCATCTACCGGCTGTCGAAGGAGAACCCGGCCGTGGCCTTTTATCCCGTACGGGAGACGGCGGTCTGTGTGCACATGAAGATGACCACCCTGGCCAAGGTCCTGCGGGCCCTCGAGACGGACACCCACCGGGTGACCGTCCCGCCGGCCGTGGCCGACCGGGCCCGAGGCGCCATCGAAGCCATGCTCAAGATCAACTGACGATAAATCCAAGGAGAAGGAACCATGAAAAAGATGACCGAAGAGAACGTCAAGGCCGCCCTCGCCGGCGAGAGCCAGGCCCATGTCAAGTACGCCGCGTTCGCCGAGAAGGCCGCCGCCGAGAAGCTCCCCAACATCGCCCGGGCCTTCAAGGCCAACTCCTTCGCCGAACAGGTCCACGCCACCAACTACGTCAAGACCCTCGGCGCCCTGGGCACGACCAAGGACAACCTCGACGCGGCCGTCGGCGGCGAGTCCTTCGAGATCGAGGAGATGTACCCCGCGTACATCCTCGTGGCCCAGTCCCAGGGCGAGAAGACGGCCGTGACCTTCCTCAACGCGGCCCTGGCCGCCGAGAAGGTCCACGCCGGCATCTACCGGACCGCCCGGGCCGCCGTCGAGACGGGACGCGACATCGACTTCAAGCCTATCCATGTTTGCTCCGTCTGCGGCTTCACCATGGAGGGCGACGCCCCGGACAAGTGCCCCGTGTGCGGCGCTCCCAAGGATAAGTTCGTCACGTTCTGACGGCCGTCAAGGCCGAAGGAGGTTTCCATGGCCATCGACAAGAATCTCGCGGCCTGGCAGGTCCTCGGCGTGGCCATCCGCTCCGAGATCGACGCCGCCGCGTTCTACACGCGGCTCCAGGGACGGGTGAAGAACGTTCTGCTCGTCCAGAAGCTCAAGTTCCTGGCCTTCGAGGAGGACCATCACAAGAGGATCCTCGAACGCCTGCTCGGGCAGAGGTATCCGGACAAGCCCAAGGACGTCCCCGAGGCCTCGCTGATGCCGCCGATCGGCGTCGCGCTCCCGGCCGAACCGGCCGTCCCCGAGCTCTTCGAGGCCGCTCTCAAGGCCGAGGAGACCGCCGAGGCCTATTACAACGACGCCGCCGGGAGGGTCGAGGACGAAGCCGGCCGCCGCATCCTGGCCTACCTCGGCCGCGTCGAGCGCACTCACCAGGCCATGATCAAGTCCGAGCTCGACCTCATCCGCAAGTTCCCCGATTATTACAGCGTCGAGGATTTCCACATCGGCGAGGACCTCTTCCACGTCGGCCCCTGAGCGGGCCTCGAAGGAGGCTCAGATGGAGAGCGCCCGCCGGCGCGTCGGGACGATCGTCCGGCTCCTGCGTCGCCGCTATGCGGGGGCCCGGACGAGCCTCGATTTCGGCAGCCCGCTGGAGATCCTCGTGGCCACCATCCTGGCCGCGCAGTGCACGGACGAGCGGGTAAACACCATCACGCCCGGGCTCTTTCGCCGTTACCCGACGGCCGAGGCCCTGGCCCGGGCCGACCGGACGGAGCTCGAGGCGATCATCCGCCCGGCCGGCTTCTTCCGCAACAAAGCCAAGTCCCTCGTCGGGGCCGCCTCCCGGATCGTCGAGGCCTACGGCGGGATCGTCCCGGATTCCATGGCCGAACTGGTCACCCTGCCCGGCGTCGCCCGCAAGACGGCCAACATCGTCCTCTCCGCGGGCTACGGCAAGGCCGAGGGGATCGCCGTCGACACTCACGCCGGGCGCCTGGCCCGCCGGCTCGGCCTGAGCCGCGAGGAAGACCCGGTCAAGGTCGAGCGCGACCTCATGGCGCTCCTGCCCCGGAAGGACTGGCTCGATTTCAATGTCCTCCTCGTCGAGCACGGCCGGGCCCTCTGCACGGCCCGCAAGCCGAAATGTCCGGATTGCTTCCTGAAGGCGCTCTGTCCATCGGCCGTGACCGCGGCCGTCCCCGGGAAGAAGGGACGATGAGCCGCCGGGAGGCCATGCTCTGGGAGCCGCTCGAAGGCGGCCGGGTCGCCTGCCGCCTCTGCGCCCACCGCTGCGCGATCGCCCCGGGCGGGCGCGGGGTCTGCGCCGTCCGGGAGAACCGGGACGGCCGGCTGGAGACGCTCGTCTACGGCGAGGTCGTGGCCGTCCACGTCGATCCCATCGAGAAGAAGCCGCTGTACCATTTTCTGCCCGGTTCGAAGGCCCTGTCCGTGGCCACGGCCGGCTGCAACTTCCGCTGCGGCTTCTGCCAGAACTGGCAGATCTCCCAGGCGCCGCGGCGCGAAGGCGGCGCGATCGCGGGCGAACCCTTTCCTCCCGACGCGGTCGTCCGGGCGGCCCTCGACCAAGGCTGCCGGAGCCTCTCTTATACATACACCGAGCCGACCATCTTCTTCGAATACGCTTACGACACGGCCCGGCTGGCCCGCGCCGCGGGGCTCTGCAACAGCTTCGTCACCAACGGCTATATGACCGCCGAGGCCCTGGAGACGATCGCGCCCGTCCTCGACGCCGCCAACGTCGATCTCAAGGCGTTCAAGGATGAGACGTATCGAAAGGTCTGCGGCGCGCGCCTCGAGCCCGTCCTCGAGTCCATCCGCCTGATGCGCAAGCTCGGGGTCTGGATCGAGGTGACGACGCTCGTCGTGCCCGGGCTCAACGACGCGCCGGACGAGCTGGCGGCGATCGCCCGGTTCATCGCCTCGGTGGGTCCGGAGGTCCCCTGGCACATCAGCCGCTATCACCCCGACTTCGAATACGACGCGGCCCCGCCGACCCCCGTTGCCACCCTGCGCGCCGCCGCGGCGGCCGGG
>JBFYNT010000160.1:0-18111 GCA_041304225.1 Candidatus Aminicenantota bacterium | reverse complement strand
TCCTCGACGAGGTCGACAAGATGAGCATGGACTTCCGGGGCGATCCGGCCTCGGCCCTGATGGAAGTCCTCGACCCCGAGCAGAACAGCACCTTCCTCGACCACTACATCGACACCGATTTCGACCTGTCCCAGGTCATGTTCATCGTCACGGCCAACATGCTCGATCCCATTCCCAAGCCCCTGATCGACCGGATGGAGATCATCCGCATCCCGGGCTACACGGAGGACGAGAAGCTCGAGATCGCCAAGCGCTTCCTCCTGCCCAAGCAGATGGCGGCCCACGGCCTGACCGAGGCCAACCTCAAGTTCGGCGACCACGCCCTGGTCAAGCTCATCCGCAGCTACACCCGGGAAGCCGGCGTCCGGAACCTCGAGCGGGAGATCACCTCGGTCTGCCGCAAGGTCGTGAAAAGGGTCGTCGAGCAGGGCAAGGACCATAGCGAGAAGATCACCCCGAAGAACCTCGAGGGCTACCTGGGCATCCCCAAGTTCCGCCGTTCGGAGTTCGACAAGAAGGACGAGATCGGTGTCAGCACGGGCATGGCCTGGACCGAGTTCGGCGGCGAGCTGCTGCGCTTCGAGGCCACCAAGATCCACGGCAAGGGCAACTTCACCTTGACCGGCCAGCTCGGCGAGATCATGCAGGAATCGGCCCAGGCGGCCTTCTCGTTCGTCCGCGGCAAGATCTACGAGCTCGACATCGCCCGGGACCTCCACCGCAACTCCGACATCCACATCCACGTCCCCGAGGGCTCGACGCCCAAGGAAGGCCCGTCGGCCGGCATCACCATCGCCACGGCCATCATCTCGCTCCTGACCGACATCCCGGTCAGCAAGAAGGTGGCCATGACCGGCGAGATCACCTTGAAGGGCAAGGTCCTGCCCGTGGGCGGCATCAAGGAGAAGCTCCTGGCGGCCTACCGCGAGGGCATCCGCGAGGCCATCCTGCCCCGGGACAACGAGCCCGACCTGAGGGACCTGCCCAAGGCCATCAAGTCCAAGATGTCCGTGCACCTCGTCGAGACGATGGACGACGTCCTAAAGTTCTCTCTGACGCGCGAGCTGCCCAAGAAGCCGGCCGAATCCCGCGACAAAAAGCCGGCCGACGGCGAGCGCCCGGCGGCCCCGGCCCCCGCCGCGGCCCGGACGGCGGACGACGAAGCGGCCAAAGAGCCGCCCCTGACCAATTGAACCCGTTTTTTGACTGAATAAGCCGATATCGCCAAATCCGCTTGGGAGAAAGACTTCATATGGTAAGCAAGAAGAACAACGACAGCCCCGAACCGCAGCAGCCGGCCGCCGCCTGCAAGGAATTCAACCTCATCGAGCTCGAGGCCAAGGACCTGGCCGGCCTGGCCAAGGTCGCCGAAAGCATCGGCCTGGCCGAAGACGACATCGCCGAGTCGAGCAAGCACCACCTGGTCTTCAAGATCCTGGAGGCCCAGGCCAAGAAGCAGGGCCTGCTCTTCTCGGAGGGCGTCCTGGAGTGCCTGGAGGACGGCTTCGGGTTCCTGCGGGCCCCCGAGTTCAGCTATCTGCCCAGCCAGGACGACATCTACGTCTCGCCCTCGCAGATCCGCAAGTTCCAGCTGCGCACGGGCGACACCATCTCCGGCGTCGTCCGGGCCCCCAAGAACGGCGAGAAGTACTTCGCCCTGATCAAGATCGAGGCCGTCAACTTCATGCATCCCGACGTCATCATCGAGGAGCGCCGGAACGTCCACTTCGAGAGCCTGACGCCCCTCTATCCGTTCGAGATGATCAAGCTCCAGGACGGCAATCCCAAGAACATGAACGCCAGGGTCATGGAGCTCCTGACGCCCATCGGCAAGGGCCAGCGCGGCCTGATCGTCTCGCCGCCCCGGGCCGGCAAGACGACCATCCTCAAGACGATCGCCAAGTCCATCGAGAAGAACCACCCCGAGATCTTCCTCATCGTCCTGCTCATCGCCGAGCGGCCCGAGGAGGTCACCGACTTCAAGCGCAGCGTCAACGGCGAGGTCGTGGCCTCGACCTTCGACGAGCCGCCGACCCGCAACGCCCAGGTCGCCAACATCGTCCTGGAGAAGGCCAAGCGCCTGGTCGAGATCAAGCGCGACGTCGTCATCCTGCTCGATTCGATCACCCGGCTGGCCCGGGCCCACAACGCCATCGTCCCGCCCTCGGGCAAGGTCCTGTCGGGCGGCATCGACGCCAACGCCCTGCACAAGCCCAAGAAGTTCTTCGGCTCGGCCCGCAAGATCGAGGAGGGCGGCTCGCTGACCATCCTGGCCACGGCCCTGGTCGACACCGGCAGCCGGATGGACGAGGTCATCTTCGAGGAGTTCAAGGGCACCGGCAACATGGAGATCAATCTCGACCGCAGGCTCGTCGACAAGCGGGTCTTCCCGGCCATCGACATGAGCCGGTCCGGCACCCGCAAGGAGGAGCTCCTCATCGAGGAGGCCGACCTCAACCGGATCTGGGTCCTGCGCAAGGTCCTCAGCCAGATGAACGAGGTCGAAGCGGTCGAGCTGCTCATCGACAAGCTGGGCAAGGCCAAGACCAACCAGGACTTTCTCAACGCGATGACCAAGGGCATGTAGGGGAGAGGAGCCGTGAGAACGCTCGGCCTCATCGGGGGCATGACCTGGCATTCGACCGTCGATTACTACCGGCTCATCAATAAAGGCGTCCACGACCGCCTGGGCGGCTCCCACTCCGCCGAGCTGCTGCTCCTGTCCATCGACTTCGAGCCCGTCGAGGAAATGCAGGGGAGGGGCGACTGGGCGGGTATGGGGCGTTTGATGGCCGGCTGGGCCAAGCGTCTCGAGGACGCCGGCGCGGAGGGCCTGCTCATCTGCACCAATACCATGCACCGGCTGGCCGTGGACGTCGAGAAAGCGATCAATGTCCCGCTCATCCATATCGCCGACGCTACGGCCGTTGCGATCAAGAAGGCGGGCCTCGACACGGTCGCCCTGCTGGGCACCCGCTACACGATGGAGCTCGACTTCTACCGGGGCCGGCTCGAAAAGGAGCACGGCCTCAAGGTGCTCATTCCCGAAGAGCCCGGGCGGACGGCCGTCCACGACATCATCTACCGGGAACTGGCTTTCGGCGACATCCGGGACGGATCGCGGCGCACCTACATCGGGATCATCGAGGAGCTGAAGCGCCGTGGGGCCCAGGGCGTCATCCTGGGCTGCACCGAGATCCCGCTCCTCATCCAGGCGAAGGACAGCCCCGTCCCGGTCTTCGACACGACGGCGCTCCACGCCGCGGCCGCGGTCGAATTCGCCCTCGGCTGATCGCTTCCGTCATAGTCATCGTTCGTTGGCCGTCCGTATCCGGACAGCAGCGTCCCGCAAACGGACAGCGCCAGAACCCCGGCCCGTTTCTCATAGGGCCGTACTGATCTCGCGACAGTTCTCCTTTCCTGGCACGGCGCTTGCATACCGCATACCGTGAGGTATCTCGAGACATGAGGCACGAAAGGATCCGCCATGATCTCTAAAGCGCTCGTCGCCGCGTCGACCAAGCCCATGATCCTGTCCATCCTCGTCCGCGGGGAGGACTACGGCTACCAGATCATCCAGCGCGTCAAGGACATCTCCGGCGGGGCCATGGAGTGGTCCGACAACATGCTCTATCCCGTCCTGCACCGGCTCGAGAACGACGGGCTCATCGTCTCCCGGTGGAAGGTCTCCGACGGCGGCCGGCTGCGCAAGTACTACCGCCTCACCGACAAGGGGCGCCAGGAGCTCGAGGTCGAGCGGGGCCAGTGGCTGGACGTCCACAACGCCCTGGCCCGCCTCTGGGAGCCGGTCCCGGCCCGCGACTGAAGCTTGGGAAAGCACGAAGAGGAGATGACCATGTTCGATCCCGAAAAAGCGATCCGCGACTGGCGGAAGTCCCTTCAGAAGAGCGCCGCGCTCAGCGACAGCGACATCGCCGAGCTCGAGAGCCATCTCCGCGAAGAGATGGACCGGCGCTCCGCCGCGGGCGCGGACCCCGAGTCCGCCTTTCGGGCCGCCCTCGACCTCTCGGCCGCTCCCGACGCCCTGGGCGACGAGTTCGGCAAGAGCCGGCGCCTCCGCCGCGGCCTCCGCAGCGCCCTCCTTGGCCTCTTCCCGGCCTATCTCCGCCTGGCCCTGCGGCGGACGGTCAAGCACAAGGGCCATTCGCTCCTCAACATCCTGGCCCTGACCGTCGGCCTGGCCGCCTGCGGGCTGGTCCTGCTCTACGTCCGCCTCGAGACGAGCGTCGACGCGTTCCGCCCGGACGCCGACCGGATCTATCGGGTCAACCTCTATCGCAAGTCCGCCCAGGGCGAGGATGTCATCGCCGGCAACTACACGCCCCTCGCGCCGGCCCTCAAGGAACGATATCCCCAGGTCGAGGCCGCCGCCATGCTCTTCTCCGGCGGATTCGAGCCCCAGCCCGTCGTCTACCGCGACAAGGCCTTCAAGGAAGCGAACATCTACGCCGCCGATCCGGACCTCCTCCAAGTCCTCGGCATCGAGCTCCTCCGGGGCGACCCCGCGGACGCCCTCGTGCGCAAGGACACCGTGCTCCTCTCGACCCGGATGGCCCGCAAGTACTTCGGCCCCGAAGACCCGCTCGGCAAGACGGTCCGCATCAACGACAAGGACTGCGAGGTGACGGGGATCATCGCCGACCCTCCCGCCAACACGCAGTTCCAGCATGACGTCGTCATGTCGGCCAAGTCCGAGATCGAGCGGGAGGAGTTCCTCCAGGGCTGGCGGCCCGGGATCCACGGGACCATCACGCTCGTCAAGCTCAGGCCGGGGGTCGAAGCGGCGGCCTTCGAGGCGCTCATCCGCGACCTGCCCCACGAATACGCGGCCGAGGCGCTCCGGAAGCTCGGCGCGGTCAACCGGATGGTCCTCCAGCCGCTCAAGAAGCTGTATCTCTACGAGGCGACGGTCGAGGGCCTCGTGCCGTCGCCGCGGCTCGTCTATCTCTATGTTTTCTCGGCCATCGCCCTGCTGATCCTCCTTCTCGCCGGAATGAACTTCATCAACCTGTCGACGGCCCGGTCCATCCGCAGGGCCGGGGAGGTGGGCGTCCGCAAGGCGGCCGGCGCGACGCGGCGCCAGCTCGTCCTCCAGTTCCTCGGCGAAGCCCTCGTCACGGCGTTCCTCTCGCTCGGCTTGGCGGTGCTCGTCGTCCTCGTCGTCCTGCCGGCATTCAAGGGCCTGGCCGGCGTCGCCATCGAGGAGGCCTTGCTTCTCGAGCCGGCGATCGTCGCGGCCCTCATCGGGCTGACCTTCCTCGTCGGCTTCGTCTCCGGCCTCTTCCCGGCCTTGTTCCTGGCCTCGTTCCATCCCGTCGTCGTCCTCAAGGGCCGCCTGCGGACAGGGCCGAAGGGCGTCGCTCTGCGGCGGGCCCTGGTCGTGGCCCAATTCGCGATCTCCATCACCCTGATCATCGCCACTCTCATCGTCGCCGGCCAGGTCGGCTACATGCGGGGCCAGCCCCTCGGCTTCGCCAAGGAGCAGCGGCTGGTCATCAACTTCCGCACCTGGGGGATGATGGAGCAGAACTACGAGGCGGTGAAGACGGAACTCCTCCGCCATCCCGCGATCCTCGCGGCCACGGCCTGCTCCGGCGTTCCCGGCAAGGGCATCAACCGGACGCATTACTATCCGACGGGGCTTCAGGCCGAGAAGGGGCAGGCCTTGCGCAGCCTGCGGGCCGACCACGATTTCTTCAAGGTCTTCGAGATCCCGGTCGTGGCCGGGCGGGGATTCCAGAAGGACATCGCCACGGACACCTACGACGCGCTCGTCTTCAACGAGCAGGGGGCCAAGGCCTTCGGGTGGGCGACGGCGGAAGAGGCCGTCGGTCAGACCATGACCGACCGGCAGATCCCCGTCGTGGGCATCGTCAAGGACTTCCACTGGTGGGGGCTGCAGCGGCCCATTGAGCCCATGGTCGTCCGGGTCGCGCCGGACCTGTTCCGGTACATCGCCATGCGGGTCGACACCAAGGACTTGGCCGGGACGATCGCCCACGTCAAGTCCGTGTACGACCGGCTCTACCCGGGCGAGATCTTCGAGTACTTCTTCGTCGACGAGGCCTTCGACCGGCAGTACGCCTCGGAGGTCCGGATGGGCGCCCTTTTCCGGGCCTTCACGGGGGTGGCCCTGTTCATCGCCTGCCTGGGTCTTTTCGGCCTGGCCGCGTCGACCGCCGAGCAGCGCACCAAGGAGATCGGCATCCGCAAGACGCTCGGGGCCTCCGTCGCGGGCCTCGTCCGCCTGCTCAACTGGGAGTTCGCGAAGTGGGTCCTCGCGGCCAACGTCATCGCCTGGCCGGCGGCCTATTTCGTAGGCCGCAAGTGGCTGGAGAATTTCGCCGTCCCGATGCCCATGCCCTGGGCGCTCTTCGCGTTGGCCACGGTTCTGGCCTTGGCTGTCGCCCAGCTCACAGTGAGCTGGCAGTCCGTCCGCGCCGCCACGGCCAATCCCGTCGAATCGCTGCGATACGAATGAGGCTTCGGTATCATCTCCCCGTTTTCGTCCCTATTCATATCTGAGGGAATCGATGGGGTTGGCCCGGGCCGCGCGCCAGGTCTGCGAGCCGACGGTCAGGGCGGCGATGAGCAGAGCCGCCGCCGCGGCCGCCGGGAAGACCGCCCAGCCGATCTCGACGCGCAAGGCGAAGTTGCGGAGCCACCGGGTCATGGCGTAATAGGCCAGGGGCCAGGCGACCAGGTTGGCCATGATGACCCATCTCAGGAACTCCCGCGCGAGCGAGGCATAAACGCTCCACGCCGACGCCCCCAGGACCTTGCGCACGCCGATCTCTTTCGTCTTCCGTTCGGCCGTGTAGGCGGCCAGGCCGAAAAGACCCAGGCAGGCGACGGCGATGGCCAGGAAGGCGAAGACCGAGAACAGCTCGCCCATCCTTCGCTCGGAGTCGTGCAGCCGCTCGAAGCTCTCGTCGAGGAAGGCGTAGTCCAAAGGATAGGAGGGGACCATGGTCCGCCACACCTTCCGGACGTGGGCCAGCGTCGCCGGTACGTTGCGGGTCCCGATGCGGATCGACAGGTAATTGAGCCGGGCGGGCGCCCTCACGGCGTAGACGATGGGGTAGGGGGGGCGGTGCAGGGAATAGAGGAGGATGTCCTCGACGACGCCGACGATGTTCCCCGGCGTTCCTTCAATGTCGACGATCTTCCCGAGCGCCTCCTCCGGCGAGGCGTAGCCCGCTTCCCGCACGCTCGACGCGCTGAGGAGGATCTCATTCGGGCCCTCCTCTGACAACAGTCGCGCGGTCGTCCGGCCCGCCAGGAGCGAATGCCCATAGGTCGCGAAGAAATTCTTGTCGACCATGTAGACGACCTGGGTGATCCCCTGTGTGCCGCCCTCGAAATTCATGTTGTAATGAGCGCTCCCGCCGGTCGGGACGAAGGCGGACGCGGCCGCGTTCTCGACGCCGGGGTCCTTCATGAGCTCGTTCCTGAAGGCCTCATAATTTGCCCGGACCTCGCCGTTCAAAGGGACGGCCAGGATCTGGTCCCTGTCGAATCCGAGGTCCCGCGACCGGATGTAGGTCATCTGGTCTCGGATGACCAGCGTCGCGCAGAGGATCCCGATGGACAGGGCGAACTGGAGGACGACGAGCGCCCGGCGCAGGAAGGCCCCGGACGCTTTGGGCCCGCCCTGGGCCCTGAGGATCTGAACCGGCCGGAAGGCCGAAAGGAACAGGGCCGGATAGAGGCCGGAGACGAGGCCCACGGCGATCGCGACGGCCGCGGCGGCGAGAAGCACGGACGGGGCCGCGAGCGTGGCTGCGGTCAATCCCTTACCCGTCAGTCGGTTGAGCCATGGCAGGACCGCGGCGACGATCAGGAAGGCCCCCGCCGTCGAGACCGCGCTCGTCGACAGCGACTCCCCGAGGAACTGGCGGACGAGCTGGGACCTTGGGGCGCCGACGGCCTTGCGGATGCCGACCTCCTTGGCCCGCTTGGCCGACCGGGCGGTGGCCAGGTTCATGAAGTTGATGCAGGCGATCAGGAGCACGGCCAGGGCGACCGCCGAGAAAATGTAAACGTCCATGATGTCGCCCGTCGGCTCGATCTCCGACCTGAGCCCCGAATGCAAGTGAATGTCCCGCAACGGCTGTAGGCCGATCGTGTACCACGGGTTCTCCTGCCAGTTCCTTTTCAGGAAATCGATGAAGCGGGGAGCCATGGCCGCAGCCGACGCCCCGGGCCTGAGGAGCACATACGTGTAGTGCTGGTTCATGCCTGAGAGCTGAGTCGTATCCTCTCGGAGGCCGCTGTAGGAGGCCAGGAAGTCGAAGTGGAAATGGGACTGGCGAGGGACGTTCTTAGCCACCCCGGTGACCCGGAACGGCACGGGCTTGCCGTCGTTGTAGGGGTCGGCCTCGATGACCCGGCCGATCGGGTCCTCGTTCCCGAAGTACTTGGCGGCCATCGCCTCGGTCAGGACGACGGAGCCGGGGTCGCGGAGGGCCGTGGCCGCGTCGCCGCGCACCAGCGGGAAATCGAAGACCATGAAGAGGGACGGTTCGGCGTAGAAGAAGCGGGGCTCGTAGAACTTCTTGTCTCCGTAGCCGACGTATCGCTTGGGGTTCTGCTCCATCTTCCGGACGCGGACCGTATCCTCGACCTCCGGGAAGTCCTTCTTCAGGGCCGGGCCCAGGCCGAAGGAGCCGTTGGCGTTGCTGGGCTGGCCGTCGTCATCGGTCGACAGGACGACGCGGTAGATGCGGTCGGCCTTGTCGTGGAACCGGTCGTAGCTCGTCTCGTCGCGGACCCAGAGAAAGATCAGCAGGGTACAGGCCAGACCGAGCGCCATCCCCCCGATGTTGATGACCGCGTAGGCCCGCTGGAGGCGCAGGCGCCGCAGGGCGATCCGGACGTTGCTCCAGAGCAAGCCGGGAGAGAGGCGGGCCTTCGTCCAGGGGAAGCGCCGGCCCGGACGGGCGGATCGTGCGTGGCCGTAGGCGGCGTCGAGCGCCCCGGCCCGCCGGAACTCCTCAACGGCCCGCAGAAAGGCCTCCTCTTGGCTCAGACCGCCCGCCGCGGCCAAGTCCTCGACCTTGTCCCGCATGTAGCGCTCGAGCTCGGCCAGGTCGGCCTCATCGATCGAGGGGCTGCGGCGCATGGCCTTTTTCCATTCCGATATCGCTTTCTCGAGATCGAACATCTCAGCTCCTCGTACTGGCGGACCAGAGCAGGGTCAGCGCCGAGTGGACCTTGATCCACTGGCTCTTCTCGTTCTCCAGCTCGGCGAGGCCCTGATTGGTCAACCGATAGTACTTCCGGAGGGGGCCCCGGTCCGAGAGCCGCCACTGGGACCGTATCAGTCCGTCCCGCTCGAGACGCTTCAAGAAGGGATAGAGCATGGGCTCCGACCAGTCCAGTTCCCCGCCGGTGATCTCCCGGACCTGCTGGATGATCTCGTAGCCGTAGTTTTCGCCCTTCCTCAGGATGGCCAGGACGATGGGCTTGGTCGAGGCCCCGGTCAGCGCTTTCGATATCATTTTCTACCTCGCCGCATTAGGTACCTAATGCCGTTAGGCTGCAAGTTCCGTGCCAGCGGGGGGCGGCCGGGCCACGGGTGCACGGGTAATCCGGGCGGGATGGCAACTGTCCGCGAGCGGACGGATGTGTCCGGTTCCGAGCGCTCGACGCGGCTAACGAAGCGCCAATCGATTTAAATCCTTCGTCGAGCGAACATTCCGGCGCTCCCGAGCGTATAAATGTTCGTCATAGATACCCCCGATCGAGGTGCACATGATTCCGAGGCATCCCAAGTCTGACTCCGCTCGCCTGACCTCAGCGCTCGGCGCGAGCTATCTCAAGACCGCCTGGCGCAAGATGAAGAGGCAGAAAGTCTACGCCTTCATCAACATCGCCAGCCTGGCTGTCGGCCTGGCCGGGGCCCTCTTCATCTGGCTCTGGGTCCAGGACGAGCTCAGCTATGACCGCTTCCACGCCAACGCTCCGTCCCTTTTCCGGGTCGAGCAGGACCAGGTCGGGGGACAGGGGAAATTCCACGTCTACGTCTCCCAATACCCCATGGGCCCGGCCATCCAGAGCGCGATCCCGGAGATCAAGAGGTCGGTTCGCTACGCCCGGACGTCCGGACTCGTCCGCTACGGCGAGAAGGCCTTCTTCGAGGACGCGGTCCGGGCCGTCGATCCGGCCTTCCTCGAGTCCTTCACTTTCCCCATCGTACGGGGAGACCGGGCCAGCGCACTCGCGGGCCCGGCCTCCATCGTCCTGACGGAGGAGATGGCGGCGAAGTACTTCGGGTCCGAGGACCCTATCGGCAAGACCCTGGTCGTCAACAATTCCCATTCGCTGGCCGTGACGGCGGTGGCCAAGAATGTGCCCGCCAACTCGACGATCACCTTCGACATGCTGGTCCCGTTCGAGTTCCTGCGGGCCATGGGAACCGACATCGACCGCTGGGGGTCCAACTCCATCATCACCTTCGTCGAGCTCGACGGTCCCGGCGCGGCCGCCGCCGCCGGAGAGAAGATCACCGGCTTCATGACGGACCTCTTCTATGATTCCGTTCGGAACGATCCCGAAGCCCTGGCCAGGGCCAGGAGCCGACGGCTGCCCCAATACATGCTTATGCCCCTGGCCGACATCCGCCTCAAGGCGGTCTTCGGCTTCGGCCAGGCCATCGGCACGCTCCAAAGCGTCAAGAGCTTCTCCATGATCGCCCTGCTCGTGCTCCTCATCGCCTGCATCAACTTTATGAACCTGGCCACGGCCCGGGCGTCCGGGAGGGCCAAGGAGGTCGGGCTGCGCAAAGTCTCTGGGGCCCTGCGGGGGAACATCGTCACCCAGTTCTACGGGGAATCGGGGCTCGTCACCGGCCTGGCCCTCGTAGCGGCGCTCCTCGCCGTGGCGGCTCTCCGGCCGGCCTTCAACGCCCTCGCGGGCAAAGAGATCCCTTTCGCCGCCCTCTTCTCGCCCCCGTTCCTCCTGGGGCTGCTGGCCGCGACCGTCGTGACGGCCCTGGTGGCGGGCAGCTACCCTTCGTTGCTCCTCTCCTCCCTGCGGCCGGCGACCGTCTTCCGGGCCGGGGCCTCCAAGCGGGGCCGGAGCCCGCTGCTCCGCCGGCTGCTCGTCACCGTCCAGTTCGGGCTGTCCATCATCCTCCTCGTCGTGATGGCGGTCGTCTATCGTCAGATCGACTTCATGCAGACGAAGGCCCTCGGCTTCGACCAGGAGAAGCTCGTCTACATCCCCCTGAGGGGCGAGACGCAGGCCTCTTATCCGGCCCTGAAGGCGGAACTCCTCCGAAGTCCGCTCATCCCCGGCGTGACCGGGACGAGCCAGGTCCCCACCTACATCTCCGCCAACGCGTGGGGGGCGGAGTGGGAAGGCAAGGACCCGGAGAACAGGGTCCTCATCGGAACCACCGTCGTCGATTTCGATTATCCCGAGACGCTGGGGATCGCCATGGCCGCGGGACGGCCCTTCCGCCGCGAGAACGCGACCGATGAGGGCGGGGCCTTCCTGGTCAACGAGGAGGTGGCCCGGCTGATGGGGCTTAGCCCCCAGGACGCGGTCGGCAAGCCCTTTACCTTCCAAGGCATCCGGGGAGGGCCGATCGTCGGGGTGATGAAGAACTATCATTACACGCCCGTCCAGAACCCGCTCGAGCCCATGGCCGTCATCGTCAGCCCCGCGGCCGTCCGCTTCGCCATCGTGAGGCTCGGCGGCGGCGACATACCCGCCGCCATGGCCCAGGTCGAATCCGCCTGGCGGACGGTCAATCCCCAATACCCCTTCGATTATCGGTTCTTTGACGACGACTACGACGAAAGCTACGGGCAATATGAGAGGATGGGGACCATCCTGCGGTGGTTCGCCGGGCTGGCCGTTGTCGTGGCCTGCCTGGGCTTGTTCGGCCTAGCTTCATTCCTGGCCGAACAACGCCGTAAGGAGATCGGGGTCCGTAAGGTGCTGGGTGCTTCGTCCGGGCAGGTCGTCATACTGCTGTCGAAGGAATTCACCCGCTGGGTCCTGCTGGCCAACCTCATCGCTTGGCCGGCGGCCTACCTCGCGGTCTCGTCATGGCTGCAGAAATTCCCCTACCGGGCCGCCGTATCGCCGGTGCCCTTCGTTCTGGCGGGCGCCGGGGCCCTGGTCATCGCTCTCCTCACGGTCAGCGGCCAGGCCCTGAAGTCGGCCCGGACGAACCCGGCCGAGGTCCTCAAATACGAGTGAGGGGGGGCCGCCATGCTCAAGAACTACCTGAAGATCGCCCTGCGCAACCTGGCCCGGCACAAGGGCTACGCCTTCATCAACATCATGGGCTTGGCCGTGGGCATCGCGGCCAGCGTCCTGGTCATGCTCTACGTCGTCGACGAGCTCGGCTACGACCGCTTCCACGCCAATGCCGACCGGATCCACAGGATCACGGCCGACTGGTCGAACAAGGGCGACTCCAAGATCCATCAGCTCGGGACACCTTGGATCCTGGCCAAGACGATCCGCGACAAGTACCCCCAGGTCGAGGCCCTGACCCAGCTCACCGGCCCTCTCGGCGACGTTGTCCTCAGGAAGGGTGAGCTGGCCCTCAAAGAGACCGAGGTCTTCGCGGCCGACGCCTCCTTTTTCGATGTCTTTTCGTTCCCCCTGGTGAAGGGTGATCCCCGGACGGCCCTTCGCGATCCCAACACCATCGTCCTGTCCGAATCCCTGGCGGCCAAGGTCTTTGGACAGGACGATCCTCTGGGCAAGACGATAGAGGCCCAGGTCACCGGCCAGAGGACGCCGCAGCGGGTCACCGGGGTCACGCGCGATGTCCCCCGGAACTCCCATTTCCGTTTCGAAATGCTCGTCTCCCTGTCCACCGTCTTCCCGACGCCGAGCACGGGCTGGACCAACAACAACCACGTCACGTATCTCCTCCTGGCCAAGGGCGTGACCCGGGCCCAGATGGAGGAGAAACTCGTCGAGATCGACCGGGTCGAATACGAGGGCGGGCGCCCGCACATCCCCTGGATATGGACGCTCGAGCCGGTTACCCGGATCCACCTCCATTCGGACCTGGTCACGGGGAACCAGCCCAACGGCAGCGTCGCCTACGTCCGTCTCTTCACGCTGGTCGCGCTCCTCATCCTGGTCATCGCCGGCATCAACTTCGTCAATCTGGCCACGGCCCGGTCGGCCCGCCGGGCCCGCGAAGTCGGCATCCGCAAGGTCGTCGGCTCGTTGAAGAGCCAGCTCGTCGGCCAGTTCCTGGGCGAGTCCATCCTATTGAGCCTTGTCGCCCTGGTCGTCGCCATCGGGCTCGTCCAGGCCCTGCTTCCCGCCTACCGCCAGCTGACCGGGCGGGCCCTGGCCTTGCCTTACTTCGGGAGTCCCTGGGTCATCCCCGGGCTCGTCGGCTTGGCCCTCGCCGTGGGCGTCCTGGCCGGCCTCTACCCGGCTCTCTTCCTCTCGTCCTACAAGCAAACCGAGGTCCTCAAGGGCTCGCGGTTCGGCGGCCGGAACCGGGGCGCCATGGCCCTGCGCAACGGCCTCGTTGTCTTCCAGTTCGCCATGTCCGTCCTCCTTATCATCGGTTCGCTCGTCATCGGCCGGCAGCTCGACTTCATCAAGAACCAGCGGCTCGGCTTCGACAAGGACAACGTCGTGGCCGTCCACAACGCCGACAACCTCGGGCCGGGGCTCGAAGCGTTCCGCGAGCGCCTGAAGCAGCATGCCGACATCCTCGGCGTGACGGCCGTCGGCTCCCTGCCCGGGTGGGGCACTTCCAATTGGGGAATCGGCGTCGAAGGCGTCCAGACCGAGCGGCCGCTGAACATGAACTTCATGACCTGCGACCAGGACTTCGCCGAGGTCCTGGGGATCCGCATGTCCGAAGGCCGGTTCCTGTCGCGCGAGCACCCCTCCGACGTCGACGCCGTGGTCATCAACGGCAAGGCCAAGGAGTATTTCGGGATCCCCGATCCCGTCGGCAAAAAGCTCAGGATCTGGTGGACGCGAAAAGACATCTTCATCGTCGGCGTGATCGACGATTTCCACTTCGAGTCGCTCCATCGGGACGTTCGGCCGATGGGCTACCTCCTGCCGGAGGCCGTCCGCTCGACCCGGAAGCCTTACCTGCTGGTCAAGGTCCGTTCGGCCCGGACGACCGAGGTCCTCTCGCACATCGGGAAGGCCTGGACGTCGCTCGCGGCCGGGCTCCCGTTCGAGTTCACTTTCCTCGACGACAGGATCGACGGGCTCTACCAGAACGACAACCGGGCCGGGAAGATCGTCTCGATGTTCTCCGTCCTGGCCATCTTCGTCTCCTGCCTTGGCTTGTTCGGCCTGGCCGCATTCGTCACGGAGCAGAGGACGAAAGAGGTCGGCGTCCGCAAGATCCTGGGGGCCCGGCTTTCGTCGGTGATCTGGCTGCACACGCGCCAGTTCGTCAAATGGGTGGCCGTCGCCAACCTCGTCGCCTGGCCGGTCGGCTACTGGCTGATGGGCCGGTGGCTGCGCGGGTTCGCGATGCGGACTTCGCTCGACGCCGGGATCTTCCTCGTGAGCGGGCTGGGGGCACTTGCGGTCGCTATCCTGACCGTCAGCTTCCAGGTCCTGAGGGCGGCCACGGCCAACCCCGCCGACGCCCTGCGATACGAATAAATCGGGGACACCATACTCTGTCCCCGATTTTCAGAAGAAAGGGGACACGCGCCAGGTACGTATCCCCGCTTAATTATTCGTAGCGGAGAGCCTTGACGGGATCGGCGACGGCCGCCCGCACGGCCTGGTAGCTTACCGTGAGCAGGGCGATCGTCAGGGCCAGCGCGGCGGACAGGGCGAAGGGGACGACACCGATAGGGACCCTGTAGGCGAAACCCTGCAGCCACTGCTTCGAGGCGAAGTAGGCCGCCGGCCAGGCGATGAGGTTGGCGACGGCCACCCACTTGACGAACTCCCGCGAGAGCAGCCCGGCGATGCCCGGGGCGGAAGCGCCCAGAACCTTGCGGACACCGATCTCCTTGACCCTCCGCGCGGCCGAGAACGAGGCCAGGCCGAAGAGGCCGAGGCAGCCGACAGCCACGGCGAGCGAGCTGAAGAAGAAGAACATCCGCATGGCCCTCTCTTCGTTCCGGTAGAGCGCCGCCAGGCGCTCGCTCAGGAAGTCGTACTTGACCGGCCCGGCCGGATGGATGCTGTCAAACACCGACTGGACGTGGCGCACGACCTGTCCTAGGGACCCGGGGGCGATCCGCAGGCTCAGCGTGTTGGCCTGGTTGGGGGCGACATAGGTCACGATGGGGACGATGGGCCGGTGCATGGACTCGTAGTTGAAGTCGCGGACGACGCCGATGATGCGTCCGGTCAGGTTGGGCGCGAAGGTGCCGAAGGCGGCCCCGACCGCGGCCTCCGGGCTCTCGAAGCCGAGACGCCGGACGGCCGTCTCGTTGAGGATGAAGGCCTGCGAGGCGTCGGTCGCGATATCGACGGAAAAGTCGCGCCCGGCGACCAGGGTCATGCCGTAGGTCTTGAAAAAATCGTGTTCGACCCGGTTGTGGGGCATGGGGAAGGCGCTTTGGATCCGGGCGCCGCCGACTTCGGCCCAGAAGCCCGGCGAGTCGAGGAGCCGGCCGGCCGGCGCGCGCTTGGACAACGTCGCCGCCGATATCGCCGGTTCGCGGAGGAGCGCGGCCTTCATGTCCGTCCAGCGCCGCGAGACGGCCTGTTCGACCGGAACGCAGACGATGTTGTCCCTGGCGAAGCCGAGGTCGGCCGCCCGCAGGAAGCGCGTCTGGCGGGAGATGACGGTCACGGCGAAGATGAGGGCGATGGAGATGGCGAACTGGAAGACGACCAGCGACTTGCGCAGGGCGGCCCCGGCGCGGCCCTTGGTCAGCTCGCCGCGGAGGATGGCCGAAGGACGGAACGAGGCCACGTAGAGGGCCGGGTAGATCCCCGCGCCCAATCCCGTGACCAGGAAACAGGCCAGGAGAAAGCCCAGGCCGGCGGGGGAGAGGAGCGAGCCGACCCCGAACGGGTGCCCGACGAAGCGTCCGAAGGCCGGCAGAGCGAGGGCCACAAGCCCGATCGCCAAGACGAGGGCCAGGAGGGTGATCAGGAACGACTCGCCGAGGAACTGCGCCGCCAGCGTTCGGCGGGCCGCGCCGACGACCTTGCGCAGACCGACCTCCCGGGCCCGCTTGACGCCCCGGGCCGTGGACAGGTTGACGAAATTGACGCCGGCGATGGCCAGGATGAACAAGGCGATGACCGTGAACAGATGTACGGTCCGGATGTCGCCGGCCGGCTCGAAATCGGAGCGGGTATGGGCGTAAAGGTGGATGTCCTTGACCTTCTGGACGTGGAGGGCCCGCGATTCGCTCGTCTTGACCAGGCGGCCTTGCTCGTCCTCCCTCGGCGGGAAATGCCGGTCGAGGAAGGCCGGCATCTTGGCTTGCAGGGCCGGGCCGCCGCCGGGCCGGGCCAATCGGACATAGACGGCCGTCACGTTGTCGGAGAAGTTCCTGGTGCCGTGGAAGTAATCGGCGTCGCCGCTCCCTGAGAGGCCCTTCAGGGAGATGTAGGAAGCCAAAAAGTCGAAGTGGATGTGAGACGCGGCGGGGACGTCCTCCATGACGCCCGTCACCCGGAATTCCATGTTATTGGCGGACGGAAGGATGAGGCTGCGGCCCATGGGATCGGCGTCGCCGAAATACTTACGGGCGACGGTTCTCGAGAGCACGATGCCACCGACGTCGTTGAGGGCTGTGGCCGGGTCGCCCTGGATGAACGGAAGGGTCAGGATGTCGAAGATCTCCGGCTCGGCGAAGAAGAAACGCTCCTCGGTGAATGATCTGTCGCCGGCCTTGATGATTGTCCCTGTCCGATTCCACGCCCGGGCCAGGCGCTCGATCTCGGGGAAGTCGCTTCGCAGGAGGTTGGCATAAGACGGTGCCAGGGTGGAGAACTCGCCCTGGATCGAGCCGTCGGCGTTGAGCCAGGCGTTTTGGACCCGGTAGATCCTGTCGGCGTGCTTGTGATAGGCGTCGTAGCCCGTCTCGGCCCGGACATAGAGCAGGATGAGCACGCAGACGGCCAGCCCGAGGGCCAGGCCGGCGATGTTGAGGAACGAGAAGCCCTTCGATCTGACGATGTTACGCCAGGCGGTGACGAGATAATTCTTCAGCATGGCTCCCCTCCGGTGAGAGAATGGATCCCTAGGTCCGGACCTCTATCCAGGGATACGCAACGCCCCGGCAAAATGTTGCGGGGCCGGGCCAAAAAAGACGAGAGGGGACCCTCTCACTCATAGCGCAACGAATCGACGGGATCGGCCAAGCCGGCCCGGACCGCCTGGTAGCCGACGGAGAGGAGAGCGATGACAAGGGTCAGACCGGCGGCCAGGGCGAATACGGCCGGGCCGAGGCTCGTCCGGTAGGCGAACTGCCCGAGCCACTTGTTCATGACGAAATAGGCGACCGGAAAGCCGACCAGGTGGGCCGCGGCGACCCATCTGAGGAATTCCCGCGCCGTCAGGGAAACGATCCCGGGGACCGAGGCGCCGAGGACCTTGCGGATGCCGATCTCCTTGGTCTTCTGCTCGGCCGTGTGGGACGCCAGTCCGAACAAACCCAGGCAAGAAAGCAGGACCGAGAGCAGGCCGAACCCGGAGAAGAGCGCTCCCGTCTGCCGGTCCGATGCGTATTGGCGGTTAAAGGCCTCATCGTAGAACAGGTACCGATAGGGATATCCCGGCGAGTGGCGGCGGAAGGCGGCCTCGATCTCCCTCAGGGCTTCGGAGATCCTTGAGCGGTCGATCTTGATGAAGGCGTACTGGTGCCAGGGTTTGTACATCCGGAAGACGAACGGCCGGATCGCCGAGTGCACGGACCGGGCGTTGAAATCCCTGACGATGCCGATGACCCGGGCCTTGCGGAACGATTCCGGCCAGGCCGGATGGCCCATGGTGATCGTTAGGCCCAGGGGATCGGCCACGCCCATCCTCTTCGCGGCCGTCTCGTTGATGACGCAGGCGGCGGCCTCGTCAAACGGGAAGTCCTTGTCGAAAGCCCGGCCGTTGACGATCGTCATCCCTAACGTCTCGAAGAAGCCGTAGTCGACGACGGT
>JBFYNT010000159.1:0-3179 GCA_041304225.1 Candidatus Aminicenantota bacterium | reverse complement strand
TCGAAGCCCTTGACCCGGAAACCCTTCTGGAGGAACGTCTTGACCAGGGGCAGGCCGACATAGCCGAGGCCGATGACCCCGACGACGGCTTTTTTCTCCTCGATCCTCTTCAGCAGCTTGGCCGCTTCACCGTTCATGAGGTCAGCTCTCGTTCTTGTACCATTCGACGGTCCGGCGGAGGCCTTCGAGGAAGGGGACGCGCGGCTCGAAGCCCAGGACGCGCCGGGCCTTGCCGAAATCGGCCGTCGAGTGCTTGATGTCCCCGGGGCGCGGCTCGGCGTGGACGGCCTCGACGCTCGTGCCCAGGACGCCGTTGACCGCCGCGAGCAGGGCGTTGACGGTCAGCCGCTCGCCGCAGGCCACGTTGAAGGCCTCTCCCCCGCCCCGCCCGGAGGTCGCGGCCAGGATGTTGCCCTGGACGACGTTATCGATGTAGGTGAAATCGCGGGACTGCTCGCCGTCGCCGTAGATGGTCGGCGATTCCCCCCTGAGGACCAGGGTGATGAACAGGGGGATGACGGCGGCGTACTGGGAGAACGGGTCCTGGCGCGGCCCGAAGACGTTGAAATACCGGAGCGAGATCGCCCGGAACCCGAACAGGTCGTGGAAGACCTGGGCGTACTTCTCGTTGACGAGCTTGCTGATGGCGTAGGGCGAGAGGGGCTTGCCCTCCCGGCCCTCGACCTTTTCGGGGGCCGCGTCGTCGCCGTAGACCGACGAGGACGAGGCCTGGACGAAGCTCCGGACGCCGGCGTCCCGGGCGGCCAGCATCATGTTGAGAGTGCCGGTGATGTTGATGGCGTTCGTCAGGAGCGGCTCCTCGACCGAGCGCGGGACCGAGGGCAGGGCGGCCTGGTGAAGGACGTAGTCCATCCCGTCGACGGCCCGGCGGCAGGTCGCGAGGTCGCGGATGTCGCCTTCGACGAACTCGACCCGGTCCGCGAACGCGGCCAAGTTCTCTTTTTTCCCGGTCGAGAGGTCGTCGAGGACCCGGACCGTCTCGCCTCGCCCAACGAGCGTCTCGGCGATGTGCGAGCCGATGAAGCCCGCGCCGCCCGTCACCAGGTACTTGGCCATCTTATTCCGTTCGTAAACATCTGTTTATACTAGTTTACTTTAGTCGGAATTTACACAAAGAACTGAAATCTGGACACGAACATGACCGGAGCGATGAGGAGGGGCGCAGGGGTGTTCCCGGAGGAGGCGGGTCATGTTCAGGTCCCAGCCGCTCAGATCAAGCCGAGCTCGCCGAGGCGCCTAAGCACCTTCTGGACGCTCTCGTCGATCGTCTCCTTGTCCGTCTCGAGGACGATCTCGGCGTTCACGGGCTCCTCGTAAGGGTCGGACACGCCCGTGAATTCCTTGATCTCGCCCCGCAGGGCCTTCTGGTACATGCCCTTGACGTCGCGCTGGATGCAGACCTCGAGCGGGCACTTGGCGTAGATCTCGACGAAGTTGGTCGTCTCCTTGCGGGCCCGGTCCCGCATCTCGCGGTAAGGCGAGATGAACGAGGTCAGGACGGCGACGCCGTTGCGCGACAGGAGCTTGGCCACGAACGTGACCCGGCGGATGTTCTCGTCCCGGTCCTTCTTGGAGAAGCCCAGATCGCGGGTCAGGTCCTGGCGGACGACGTCCCCGTCCAGGCGCTCGACGCGGAGCCCCCTGTCCTTCAGGATCGCGGCGACGCGGTCGCCGACCGCCGATTTCCCGGAGCACGGCAGCCCCGTGAACCAGAGGGTGAAGCCTTCATGTTCTTCGCACATTCTCGGGATTTCCTTTCATTCAGGGCCGGAAGGCCCGGCCTTTCAGGTGTTCGGGCGCGGGGAGGCCCATGAGGTCGAGCACGGTCGGGGCGATGTCGAGGATGTCGCCGTCGCGGCGTCCCGCCCGGCCGCCCTTCGGGTCGTGGAGGATGTAGATCCCGTGCTGGGCGTGGACGGCGTCGTCCGGGCCGGTGTCGTTCTCCGGCAGATACATCGTCCCGTGGCCGAGGGTGCCGGCCGACCGCCAATAGAGATCGTCGAAGTAGACCATCAGGTCCGGATACTCGCCCTCGAGCACCTCGAAATATTCCTGGGGCTTGATGACCTGGGTGGCCCAGCTCTCGCCCTGCGGCCCGCGCACGGCCTTGATCTCGGCCAGGAGCTCGTCCCGGACGCTTTCGTAATCTTCGGCCGGGATGACGCCGTTGGGCTCGCGCCCCTCGACGTTGAGGAAGACGCGGGCGTAATACCCGCCCCAAGCCCAGGCCCTGGTCTTCTCCCAGTCGATGGGCAGGTCGTCGAGGCTCGTCGGCTTGGCCGGTCTCTCCTTGACGGCCAGCCAGCCCTTGTCGATGAGCCACTCGTTGACGCAGAAGGCGCCCTTCATCCTCTTCGCGCCGTGGTCGGAGACGACCAGCACGGCCGTGTCGCGGCCGGCCTTCTCGATGAGACGGCCGATCTTCGCGTCGAGGAACTTGTAGTAGTCGATGATGGCGTTCTCGAACCGGTTCCCCGGCTCGTAGAGGTGATGATCGCGGTCCATGAACTTCCAGAAGGCGTGGTGGACGCGGTCGACCCCGATCTCGACGAACCAGAACAGGTTCCAGGGCTTGGCCTCGAGGAGCCATTCCATGACCTCGAAGCGCTTCTCGGTCATGGCGTAGATCTCGCGGAGGATCTCGTCCCGGTCCTCCGTCCGGAAGACGACGTCGAAGATGTAGGGACCGAAGCGCTCCTCGATCTCGGCCTTGAGCCCGGCCGGCCAGGTCGTCTCCTTGCCGGGGCCGGGCGGCGTGATGAAGCAGGAGATGAGGTTCCCGGCGACGGGGTACGGCGGGTAGGACGGCGGCACGCTGACGAGCGTGCTCGCGCCGCCGGCCTCGCCGACGTAGTCCCAGAGCTTCTTCGCCTTGACCGCCTTGGAGTTGGCGATCCACATCTGGTCGTAGGCATAGCCCTTGCGGTGGCGGAAGCCGTAGAGGCCCAGCCGCCCCGGATCGAGGCCCGTGGCCATGACCATCCAGGCCGGGATGGTGATGGGCGGGTCGGAGCTCCGGAGCTTGCCCCACAGCCCCTTCTCGATCAGCCCCTTGAGGACCGGGAGCTCGTCGCGCCGGTCGAAGACGATCTCGGGCGGGGCGCAGTCGAGGCCGACGACCAGGACCTTCCGGTCATTCATTGAACGGGTCCTTGAAG
>JBFYNT010000158.1:0-3448 GCA_041304225.1 Candidatus Aminicenantota bacterium | reverse complement strand
GGCTCGCGGCCGAGAAGTACCTGGTCATCAACGCCCGCAAGGAGGTCCTGGCCCAGGACACGACGCTCGAGGAGGTCCGGGAGCTCTACGAGATCGTCCGGACGCTCGACATCCTGGCCGTGCGCCGGGCCCTGGCCCGGATGAGCGCCGAAGACCTCGAGGAGCTTCGCGAGATGACGGCGGAATTGGGCCGGTTCCACGACGCCGACGACCACACGAACTACCTCGAACAGAACCTGTGCATCCACGACCTCCTCTGGCGATGGTGCGGCAGCGCGGCGCTCTACGACACCCTCAGCGAGGTCATGGCCAAGATCCGCATCTACCATCGCAAGAACGATTTCTTGCCCTTCTCGGCCCGGCCGGCCCTCGAGAAGTCGTTCGGGGACCATATCGAGATCCTACGGCTGATCGAGGCCCGGGACATGAAGCGGCTCGAGAAGCTGATCGAAGCCCATTGGGGCGAGGAATTCGCGCTCGACCGCAGGGTCGAGCCGAAGAATTGAAAGAAGGCGAGGAGGTGAGAATCACTCCGGCTCCGCGGCGTCCGAATGTCCGACAGCGATCATCCGAATTCGAGAATATCGAGGAGGTAACATCATGCGGTTCATGAAGAGCATCGTCGTGGCCTTCCTGGCCGTCTCGTCCGTCGCCCTGGCCTTCGGCCAGATGACGCCGACGGGCAAGCTGACCGGGACCGTCACCGACGACGGAAAGCAGCCCCTGCCGGGCGTTTCCGTCAAGATCAGCAGTCCGTCCCTCATCCTTCCCGAGATGGCCACCGTGACCAACGAGAACGGTCTCTACCGGTTCTTCTCGCTGCCCTCGGGAACGTACAAGATCGTCTTCGAGCTGCAGGGCTTCAAGTCCGGCATCCGCGAAGGCATCATCGTCCGGGCCCAGTCCACGGTGACCATCGACATGGCGCTCGCCCCGGGCGAGATCAACGAGTCGATCACCGTCGTCGGGCAGTCCCCGACGGTCGACATGCAGAAGACCCAGACGGGCTCGACCTTCACCACCGAGCTCATCGAGACCCTGCCCCTGTCGCGGGACCTGGCGTCCATCTTCAACTCGGCCCCCGGCATGTTCGCCCGGACGTCCCACGGCAGCGACGCCCGTTCCAACAACTTCATCGTCGACGGCGTCAAGATGCAGGACCCGGTCACCGGCGACCCGTACCAAACGGTCCCCTGGAACGCCATCGACGAGGTCGAGATCGAGACCAGCAACCAGAAGGCCGAATACGGCGCCGTCAAGGGCGCCCTGGTCAACGTCATCACCAAGGCCGGCGGCAACGAGTTCAGCGGCGGCGTCAACTTCTACTTCCGCGACAAGAGCCTCCAGTCCGACAATACCCAGGGCACGCCGCTCGAGGGCCAGTTCGTCGGGTTCCGCCGGCAGTTCGTGCCGGGCTTCTCCCTCGGCGGCCCCATCGTCAAGGACAAGCTCTGGTTCTTCACCAGCCTGGACGTCGACCTGTCCTCGTCCTATATCAACGGCTTCCCGGCCCCCGCCAATTACGGCGATCCCCAGCCGGAGTCGGCCCCGACGGCCCAGAACACCTACGCCCCGTTCGCCAAGATGACCTGGCAGCTGGGCCAGAAGGACAAGATCGTCGCTTCGGCCTACTACCGCCTCTACAACTGGGACCACCGCAACGCCAATCGCTGGACGGTCCTCGACGCCAACTCCAAGGAGGACAGCGCCGTCACCATCGCCAACGTCCAGTGGACCAAGACCATCAGCAACAGCTTCTTCACCAACGTCAAGGCCGCCTGGTACTCCCTTCACCAGTACATCCTGGCCCGCAACGACCTGGCCCCGCTCGTCGATGAAGCCACCGACAACATCAACCGCGGCGGCGCCGGATCGGACTGGTGGTACACGCGGCGGCGCGCCTCGCTCACCGGCGACGCCACCTACTTCCTCGACAGCTGGCTCGGCAGCCACGAGCTCAAGGCCGGCGTCGACGCGGAGTTCGCCTTCGACACCACCGAAACCCAGTACTACCAGGACCCCCACTTCGAGGGCGTCTTCCCCGACGGCTTCAAAGCCGTGGATATCTATCTCTGGGACGGCGTGCCCAATTGGGCCTGGGTCGGCACCGAGTTCAAGCAGAAGAACAACCTCACGCAGATCGGCGGCTTCCTCCAGGATACCTGGACCCCGATCAAGCGGCTGACCGTCAACCTGGGCCTGCGCTACGACTTCTCCCAGGGCAGCTATCCGCCGCAGAAGACCCGGGACGGCAGCGAGTGGGTCAACGAGACCACCATCAAGGCCATGACCTTCAACATGATCTCGCCCCGCCTGGGACTGAGCTTCGATCCCATCGGCGACGGCAAGACCGTCCTCCGGGCCAACTTCGGCCGCTACTACGCGCCCCTGCTCATGATCTACTACTACTTCAACAACCCGAACCAGCGCAGCTCCTTCTGGGCCCAACTCAATCCCGACTGGTCCGTCAATTACACGACGCCGGTCTGGTCCCCGGGGATGACCGAGGTCGATCCGAACATCAGCTCGCCCTATGCCGACGAGCTCAACCTCGGCATCGAGCGCGAGCTCTTCGAGAACATCTCCCTGGCCGTGACCTACATCGCCAAGTGGGAGAAGAACCTCATCGACGATGTCGACCGCGGCCACCTCGACTGGGACGCCTATCTTGAGACGGGCGATCTCGTCTGGACCGGCTACCACGAGGTCACCGGCACCGACCCCTGGACGGGCGGTGATGTCACCTTCTACGAGATGGACGAGGACTTCGGGGACTACCAGTTCGTCTTCCAGAACGTCCCCGGCACGGCCCGCAAATACCGCGGGCTCGAGACCAAGCTGACCAAGCGGATGTCCGACCGCTGGGCCCTGCAGGCCAGCTACGTCTGGTCCCGCGGCGTGGGCGTCCTCAACACCTCCCGCGACCAGAGCACGGGCTTCACCGGCTACTACGACGATCCCAACTCCATGATCAACGCCTACGGCCGGCTCGACTACCAGAGGGAACACCTGGTCAAGATCCAGGGCACCTACGCCGGTCCGTGGGGCATCAACTTCAGCGGCTATTACCAGTTCGGCTCCGGCATCCCCTACTCGCGCGTGATCAGGACCTACGAAGCGGGCCTCGGCTCCCTCTATCAGGGCGGCGTGGCCATCCTGGCGGAGAAGCGGGGCTCCTACGAGCTCCCGGACCAGCACCTGCTCGACATCCGCCTGGAAAAGACCTTCCCCGTGTGGAGGGGCCAGCTGGGCATCCAGTTCGACTGTTACAACGTGTTCAACAACAACCGGGCGACCAGCGTGGGCAACACCACCGACTACGACTGGTTCCAGGGGGTTGACGGACAGGCCATCTACGGTATTATGGGACCGCGCTACATGCAGCTCGGTCTGATCTACAAGTTCTAGGTACCGACGATCATCAGCAGGCGGGCCGGCGCCCCCCGCG
>JBFYNT010000157.1:0-9212 GCA_041304225.1 Candidatus Aminicenantota bacterium | reverse complement strand
GCCCTCGCGCCCGACGCCGGGCGGATGGAGATAGACGGCCGCCGTTACGCCCCGGCCGGACCGGGGGACGGCCTCCGCTGCGGCGTCTCCATGATCTACCAGGAGCTCAACCTGGCCCCCCACCTGACCGTCGAAGAGAACATCATGCTCGGCCGAGAGGCCCACGCGGCCGGCTGGCTCGACCGGGCCGCGATGCGGCGGCAGGTCCGCGAGGTCCTCGAGCTCGTCCGCCATCCCGAGATCTCGCCCTCCGTGCCCGTGCGCGAGCTCAGCGTGGGCGCCCGGCAGCTTGTCGAGATCGCCCGGGCCCTGGCCGGCCGGCCCCGCATCCTGGTCATGGACGAGCCCACGAGCTCCCTGTCCCACGAGGACAGCCTGCGGCTGTTCGAGATCGTCCGCGGGCTCCGCGGCCAGGACGTCAGCGTCATCTACATCAGCCATTTCCTCGAGGAGATCCAGCGCGTCGCCGACACCTACACAGTCCTGCGCGACGGCCGGAGCGTCGGGTCCGGGCGGATGGCCGAGGCCCGGCTCGAGGACCTCATCCAGCTCATGGTCGGCCGGGAGTTCACCGAGCTCTTCCCGCGGATCGAGCACGCCGTCGGGGAGCCGGTGCTCGCGGTCGACGGGCTGAAAGGCGCGGCCATGGCCGCGCCCGTCCGTTTGTCCCTTTCCAGGGGCGAGATCCTGGGACTCGCCGGCCTCATCGGCTCGGGCCGGACCGAGCTGCTGCGGACCATCTTCGGCCTCGACGGGGCCGAGGGCGGCACGGTCGCCGTGTCTGGGGTCGGGCTCTCCGGCCGGAAGCCCTGGACCCGGATCCGGAGCGGCCTCGGCCTTCTCAGCGAGGACCGGCAGGGCGAGGGCCTGGCCCTGGGACTGTCGGTGGCCGATAACGTGACCCTGAGCGACCTCTCGCCCTACCGGCGGCGGGGCCTCCTCGGCCTGCGGCGGCGGGGCCTGGCCGTCGCCGACTGGATCGGCCGGCTCAAGATCAAGACCAAGGGGCCGGACCAGAAGATCGGCGACCTGTCCGGCGGGAACCAGCAGAAGGTCGCCCTGGCCCGCCTCCTCCACCAGAAAGCCTCGGTGCTCCTCCTCGACGAGCCGACCCGGGGCATCGATGTGGTCAGCAAGAGCCAGATCTACGAATGGATCGGCGGGTTGGCCCGCGAGGGCAAGGCCGTCCTCTTCGTCAGCTCCTACCTGCCCGAGCTCCTCGGCATCTGCGACCGGATCGCGGTCTTCCACCGGGGGGCCCTCGTCGAAATCCGTCCGGCCTCAGCGTGGGACGCCGCCGGACTGATGGCCGCGGCCACGGTGGGCCGGGCCTCGACCGCCATCCCGACGGAACAAAGGAACGCGATATGAGCCGACAGCGTCGCGCCGGCCTCGGCCGGGCCCTTAACCTTTTCGGCCCGTTCATCGGGCTCCTGCTGGTCATCGCCCTGTTCGCCCTCATCCCGGAGGTCCAGGGCCGGTTCCTGAGGGCCGCCAATTTCAAGAGCGTCGCCACCCAGTCGGTCATCGTGGCCCTGGGCGCGCTGGGCATGACCCTGATCATCATCGGCGGCGGCATCGATCTCTCCGCGGCCTCCAACATCGCCCTGGCCAGCGTCATCACGGCCTACGCCGTCAACGCCGGCGCCTCGCCCCTGCTCGCCGTCGTCCTCGGCGTCCTGACCGGCGGACTGGTCGGGCTCCTCAACGGCGGCCTGGTGACGCGCCTCCGGCTCGTGCCGTTCATCGTGACCATGGGTATGATGGGCATCGCCCGCGGGGCGGCCAAGTGGATCGCCGGCAACCAGAAGGTCGACGCCCCCATGACCTGGATCAACGAGCTCATGGCCAAATCGCCCCACCCGCCCTGGCTGCTGCTGGCCCCCGGCGTCTGGATCGTCATCCTCTTCGCCGTGGCCCTGGCCGTCCTCCTGAAATACACCGTCTTCGGGCGGCACCTCTTCGCCGTCGGATCGAACGAGTCCACGGCCCGGCTCTGCGGCATCCGGACGGACCGGGTCAAGGTGCTGGTCTACGCGGTCTCGGGGCTCTTCTGCGGCCTGAGCGGCGTCATGGAGTTCTCCCGGCTCACGGTCGGGGACCCGACCGTGGCCGTGGGCCTCGAGCTCGACATCATCGCCGCCGTCGTCATCGGCGGCGGCAGCCTGAACGGAGGGGAGGGGAGCATCCTCGGCACCATGGTCGGCGTCCTGATCATGTCCTTCCTCCGCAACGGCTGCACGATGATGGGCTGGCCGAACTACATCCAGGAGATCATCATCGGGGCGATCATCGTCATCGCCGTCGCCCTGGACCGGCTCCGGCACCGGGACCGGTAGGCCGGGGCCGGCGCTCCCGCGCGCTCCGGGGCTCAAAGGTTCTCGATCCTCCGAGGTCTAAAGGGATGTCACGACCAAGGAGGTCCATCATGACAACACGAACCGTCCGAGCGATCGTCGGCGCGGCGGCCGCCGTCTTCGCCGCCGCCCTCGTCATCCCCGTCCTCGCCGCGGCCCAAGAGGCCAAACCCGCCGCCCCGCCCCGGCCCGAACGACCCGCCCGGCTCATGGCCCGGGAGGCGCTCGACCTGACCCCCGAGCAGGAGAAAGCCCTGGCCGAGTTCCGCAAAGCCCGGGCCGAGGAGAGGCGGACCTTCCGCGAAGAGATGTCCAGGGTCCGGGAGGAGATGCGCGGGCTGGCCCGCGGCGCCGATGCCGATCGGACGAAGATCGACGGCCTCATCGACCGGGCCGCCCGGCTCAGGGCGGAGCACGAAAAGGCGGCTTTCCGGAGCCGGGCCGAACGGGACAGGATCTTCACTCCCGGGCAGCGGGAGAGGATAAGAGCCTTCCGCGACGGCTTTGCCGCCGGCCGCGGCTTCCGGGGCCGGGGCGCCATGGGCTTCGGTCGCGCGGAGCTCCGGGGACTGACCCGGGCCAGGGCCCTCCGCCACCGGCCGTTCCGCCCCCGCCGATAACATCGCCAACGCATCTCGGGAGGGGGACATGGACCCCGGGGACATGTCCCCCTTCTCATATACACCGCGCTTACTGTCCTGCTATGAGGACAGATGACCGTATTTCCCCTGGGGAACAGGCTGGCACGTTAGTTGCTTTAGGAGAGGTCGGAAGGAGAAAGACGATGAACAAGATGACGAGCAAGGCGACGCTACTGGCGGTCGCTCTCATCGTTTCGATCCCCCTCGGCCTCATGGCCCAGGACGACGGGTACTACGCTTTGAGCTTCGCCCGCTTGAGCTACGTCAACGGCTCCGTGTACGTCCAAAGGACCGGGGACCTGGGGTACGAGAAGGGCGAGGTCAACCTGGCCCTCGTCCAGGGCGACAAGCTGGGGACCGAGTCCGGCCAGGCCGAGATCCACTTCGGCCGCCGGAACTACCTCCGCCTCGCCGACTACACCAAGGTCGAGTTCGCCATCCTGCCCACCGAGGGCCACGAGCTCATCAAGCTCCACCTCACCGAGGGCAGCGCGTTCGTCCGGGTGAGCCAGCTCGCGCTCGAAAAGGGCATCGAGGTCCACACCCCCGACGCGTCGTTCTACGTCCTCGAGGAGGGTCTGTACCGGTTCGACGTCGCGCTCGACCGGGAGACCCGGGCCTACGTCCGCGAGGGCAGCCTCGAGGCCGCGGCCGAGGACGGCTCCGTCATGGTCCGCTACGGCGAGGCCGTGACGGCCGCCGACGGCCGGCTCCTCGGCGATCCCGAATACGCCCGTTCCCCGGAGGACGCGTTCGACGAGTGGAGCGGTTCCCGCGACGCCCAGCTCTCCGCGCGGAGCGAACGGCAGTACCTCCCGTCCGAGATGGAAGAATACGAGGAAGAGCTCGACCAGAACGGCCGCTGGGTCTACGAACGGCCCTACGGCAACGTCTGGGTCCCGAACGTGTCCTATTACGACGACTGGCGGCCTTACTATTACGGCCGCTGGGTCTGGTACCCCGTCATCGGCTGGACCTGGGTGTCCTCCGAGTCTTGGGGCTGGTCGGTCTACCACTACGGCCGCTGGCACTGGCGCTTCGGCCTCGGCTGGTACTGGATCCCCCGGCATCACTGGGGCCCCGCCTGGGTGCACTGGTGGCACGACCGCGACTACATCGGCTGGTGCCCCCTGACCTGGTACAACCGGCCCGGCTACTTCGTCGGCAACCGCTTCTATGACCGCTACGACGACCGCACCTTCTCCGCCCACAACAGGGCCATGACCGTCGTTCGCCGCGACCACCTCCAGGCCCGAGACATCGGCCGCCGGCGCGTCGGCGACGCCGAGCTCGCGCGCATCGACCGGGTGTCCCTCCGGGCCGAGCAGCCCACGATCCGCCCGGCCATCGACCGGTCCGGACCCGAGGCGCGGGCCGCCCAACGGGCTCTGAGCGTCCGTCCCGGCAGCCGCAGCGAGGTCCGCTCGGTCGCCCCGTCCCACTCCCTGTCCCCCTCGCGGTTGAAACAGTCGACGGAAGGCTCCGCGCTCCGTTCGGGAGGGCGCGCGACCGTGTCGCCCGACGAGGGCCGCGGCGCGGTGGCCCGTCCGGCCGTCCGGGAACGGGAGTCCGGCGAGCGGTCCATCCGGACCTATCCGAGCCAGAGGGCCTCCGGGAGCCGGAGCGATAACGGCGCCTCCGACCGCCGGAGCTCCGTCGCCTCGCCCGCCCGCCGGAACGGGGCCGAAGGCGGGAGCGACGCCGCCCGGGTCTCCCGGTCCCAGGACCGGACCTCGGCGGCTCCCAAGCCGGCCGTCGAACGGGACGCTTCGAAGTCCCGGGCGACCGATAAGCGGTCCGAGGGCGCCGTGCCCCGCAAGACCGAGACCATCAAGAACGACCGGACGGCCGCCCGGTACGAATCCTCGTCCGGGAGGTCGCAAAGTCGCACCTATACCTCCCGCTCCGGCGTCTCGCGTCCGTCATCGCGGCTGAGCGCCCCCACGGCCTCGGCCCGGCCGAGCTCTTCCTCCTATGCCCGGCCCAGCTCTCCGAGTTCCTCTACCTCCCGGGCCCGGAGCTCGTATTCGAGCCCGTCCCGTACGGCGGGCGCCTCGTCCCGAGGCTCCTACGCCGCCCCGCGGTCCTCGAGTTCCTCTTCCGGGCGTTCGGTGAGCGCGCCGCGTTCGAGCTCTTCCTCCGGGCGCTCCTACGCCGCCCCCCGGTCGAGCGGGTCCTCGGGCCGCTCCTACAGCGCCCCCCGGTCGAGCGGGTCCTCGGGCCGCTCCTACAGTGCCCCCCGGTCCTCCGGCGCCTCTTCCGGGAAGTCGGTGAGCGCGCCCCGCTCGAGCGGATCGTCCTCGGGGCGGTCGTCCTCGTCTTCCCGGTCCGGTTCTTCGTCCTCCCGGTCCTCGGGCTCTTCGTCCAAGTCCGGGAGCGCGAAAAAGAAGGGCTGAACGTCGACACCTCTTTTCCCATAGGCCGGGGCGCTCGCCCCGGCCCTTTTTTCCCTTTACTTTTGAGAGGCGGAGTGGTATAAATTATTCCTCGTTCGGAAGGCGACTTCCGGGCGTTCGTCCGACACATGGAGGTAGGTCCAATGCGTTCCACCAAGAGCACAGGCATCCTGATCCTCGGTCTGGCCATCCTGGTCGCCTTCGCCGGCGCCGTGGCCTGTCAGAAGAAAGTAGAGACCCCGGCCGCCGAGGTCCAGACGAGCGTGACCGAGTTCGAGGGCACCGTCCGGACCGCCCTGGGCCGGTACCTGTACCTGTCGACGGCCTCGGGCTTCGACATCGTGCTGCCCGGCCTCGACGCCGCGACCCTGGTCGGCAAGACCGTCAAGGTCAAGGGCAACCTGCTCCTCGACCACCCGCCGGTCTTCCTGGCCGACTCCGTCGAGACCTCTCCCGGCGTCAGCATCTACACCCGCAGCCAGGAATTCCAGGCCGAGGACTTCGTCGAGATGAAGGTCCGCGAGGCCGTCCCCGCCCTGGCCCTCACCGGCGTCGGCAAGCCCGAGGAGTGGGAAGGCAAGGGCCACGTCAAGGTCTACGGCAAGCTCCTGAAGGGCGAGGTCAACACCATCGTCGTCTCCGACGACAAGGGCAAGGAGATGGCCAAGATCATCGTCGACTCCGTCAGCACCTATTCGAACTACTACATCCAGAAGCTGCGGCTGTTCGACAAGTTCTGGTTCTACATCACCGTCAAGGACAGCGTCGACAAGAAGGTCCGGCCGCGGACCAAGGAGATCTTCCACGCCGACGTCATGGGCGTCGGCCTCTTCTGAGCCATCGGGAACGAACGAACAGGGACGGCTCCCGCGAGCCGTCCTTTTTTTTTATCTCGAGGAAAAAACTACCCGTTGAGGGCGGCGTTCAGAGCGGCCAGGCTCTTTTCGACGGGCTTGGCGAGCTCGAGTACCAGGACCCGCCGCCCCTTTTCCCGGAGCGCCATTTCGTCGCCCCGGGCTTGGGCCCGGATGAGGGCGGCGAAGTCGCGGGCGGGCCGGACGAGCCCCGGGACCTCGGGGATCCCGACCTCCGGCAGCCCGGCGCCGACGAGCATGAGGAACAGCCCCCGGTTGCCGTCGCCTTTGTGCAGCTGCCCCGTCGAGTGGAGATAGCGCGGGCCGAAGCCCACCGTCACGGGGAGCAGGGTTCGGGACGATAGGCGCCCGGCCAATCCGGCCAGGCCCGCCTCGACCTCCGGCCGCCGGGGGAGAAAGGCGAGGACGGCGAGGTAATCCCCGTCCCGGCGGCCGCCGAGGAACCGGGACAGCGAGCTCCCGGAGGCCGGGCCCGCGGCCTCGGCGCGCGTCTCCGGCCCCGCCTCTTCGGCGCCGGCCAGGACCTGACGCGTCATCCTTTTGGTAGACTCGACGTCGGGCTGATCGAAGGGATTGATGCCCAGGACGTGCCCGGCGACGGCCGTGGCGAACTCCCAGACGAAGAAATGCCCGCCGAGCTCGTAGGGATCGTCCAGCGCTAGCCGGAGCAGGGGAGCCCCCGCTTCGGAGATCGCCCGGCCGCCGGCGTCCGTTCGTCCCGCGGCCTCCTCGCCGAACTCGACGAAGAACCGGTCGGAGCCGGAGCGGCCGGGGAAGTCCGGGCGGTCCTCGACGACCGGGACGATGCCGCGGCCCTCCTTGCCCGTGCTCTCGGCGACCAGCTGCTCGAGCCATCCGGCGAGAGGCGCGAACCGGGGCGGGACGAACAAGGTAAGCTTGTCCATCCCCCGGAGCGCCGCCGCGCCCAGGGCCGCTCCGAGGAACGCGCCGGGATTCCGTTCGATGGCGCCGGACCGGCACTCGCCGGCCGCGGCGGCGGCGGAGCCCAGGAGCCTCGGGAGGTCGAGGCCCTTGAGGGCGGCCGGGAGGAGCCCGAAGGCCGAAAGAGCGGAGAACCGTCCGCCGATGTCGGGGCGGCCGTGGAAGATCCGACGGAAGCCGAGCGAGCCGGCCAACGCCTCGAGGGGGCTCCCCGGATCGGTGATCGCGGCGAACCGGCGGCCGGCCGCGGTCCGGCCGAGGGCCCGGACGGCCCGGTCGTAGAAGAAGGAGAGGAGAGCGACCAGCTCGGCGGTCGAGCCCGACTTCGAGGAAACGAGGAAGAGCGTCCGGCCGGTGTCCAGCCGCGCGGCGGCCTCGGCCACCGCGCCGGGCTCGGTCGTGTCGAGGACCTCGAGCTCGAGCCCGCCGGGGGCCGTGGGGAACGAGCGGGCGAAGACCTCCGGCGCCAGGCTCGAGCCGCCCATGCCCAGGACCACGGCCCGGGTCAAGCCCTCGCCGCGGACGGCGGCCGCGAAGGCCTCCAGGTCCGGAACGTCCGGGGCGGCCGCGACGGGGGCGTCCAGCCAGCCGAGGCGGTTCGAGATCTCCCGGTCCTCGGGCTTCCAGACGGTCCAGTCCCGCTCCCAGACGCGGCGGACGACGGCGTCCTTCTCGAGGCCCGCGAGGGTCGAGGCGAACCCGGCGGCGAGGCGGCCCGGTTCGAAGGACCAAAGGATGCGATGCTCGGATGCGGCCATGTTCGGCTCCCTTGCGTCGGGAGGATTATACCAGCACACCGGGCGGCGGATAAAGGCGCTTGATTATTTCGGCCGGATTCCGGAAGATAGGGGCCGTCCCCGAGCGGACCATCGCCAAACGGAGGCCCCGCCCATGACCAACGCCGCGACCGCCGCGCCCGTCGGCTTCTTCCACCCGACCAAGCCGATCTACCGGTTCACCAACCTGCTGTTCATCTCCTCCCTGACCTTCGGGAGCTACTTCGCCTACGACATCATCGGGGCCATCGCCCCCTCGCTCATTGAAGGGCTCAACGCCAGCCGGGCCACGGTCGGGGCGTTCAACACGATGTACAGCGTGGCCGCCATCCTGGTGCTCCTCTTCGCCGGCGTCCTGATCGACCGACTGGGGACGCGCAAGGCCGGCATCATCTTCTCCGTCCTCGTCCTGGCCGGCGCGGTCATCGTCTGGCAGGCCAAGAGCATCCCTCTGATGTTCGTCGGCCGGTTCATCTTCGGGGCCGGCTCCGAGCCCCTGGTCGTCGCCCAAAGCGCCATGCTGGCCCGCTGGTTCAAGAACAAGGAGCTGGCCCTGTCCTTCGGCGTGGCCCTGACCGTCAGCCGCCTCGGCTCGCTCTTCGCCCTCAACAACGGCGAGCTCATCACGAAGTACTTCGGCAGCTTCCGCAACGCCCTCCTGGCCGCGGCCGCCGCCTGCGTCGTGTCGCTCGTCGGGAACATCTTCTACATCATCCTGGACAAGCGGGGCGAAAAGGCCCTCAACCTCCGCGACGAGAGCGCCGGCGACAAGATCGTCTTCAAGGACGTCAGGGAGTTCAAGCCGACCTTCTGGTTCGTCACGGGCCTCTGCTTCACCTTCTACGCGGCCATCTTCCCCTTCCAGAGCCTGTCGACGGATTTCTTCCACACCAAGTGGGGGATCGTCCGGTCGGTCGAGGCCGCGGGAGGCTTCCTGGCCCAGGTCTTCAACAACTTCCTCCACATCTTCGGCACGGCGGGAGGCGTCACCAGCATCATCATCTTCTCCTCGATGATCCTGGCGCCGTTCGCCGGGCGCCTCATCGACAGGGTGGGGAAGAGGAAGACCTTCATGATCGCCGGCTCGCTTCTCCTCATCACCTGTCATCTGGCCATGGGCCTGACGAAGATCTATCCGGCCTACCCGATGATCCTGCTCGGGTTCGCCTTCGTCCTCGTGCCGGCGGCCCTGTGGCCGTCCGTGCCGCTCATCGTCAAGTCCAAC
>JBFYNT010000156.1:0-13639 GCA_041304225.1 Candidatus Aminicenantota bacterium | reverse complement strand
GACTTCCTTGGAGACGAGCGGGCAACGCAGGGAGTGGACGGTGAGCCCCCGGCCCGCGGTGATGTAGCCGACCACGGGCTCGCCCTTGACCGGCGAGCAGCACTTGGCCAGCTTGATCATCTGGCCGTCGATGTCCTTGATCCGGACCCCCGCTCCCGGACCGGGCGCGAGGCGGGCCGCGGTCTTGGCGACGAGGCCCGGACGGCGCGGCGCCAGGGCTCCATAGACCGACTCGACGAAGGCGTGGTCGACGACGATGCGGCCGAGCCCGACTTGGCGGTAGAACTCGTCGAGCGACGCGGCCCGGGGGCCGAGCAGGGCCGCGAGCCGCGCGGCCAGCTCCGCCTCGCGGCGCAGGCCGGCGGGCAGGACGTACTTCGCCGTTTCCTTCTCCCAGAGCTTCCGGCCGAGCGCGGCGCTCGTCGTGCGGCTGCGCAAGTTGAGCCAGCGCCGGAGCTGTTGGCGGGCGCCCGAGGTCGCCGCCGAGGCGAGCAGGCTCCGCGTCGGCGTCTTGCCGGGGTCGGTCAGGATCTCGACGATGTCGCCCGTCTTGAGCGCGGTCTTGAGCGGGGCCGCCGTCCCGTTGACGCGGGCCCCGGCGGCGTGGAGACCGACCTCCGTGTGGATCTTGAAGGCGAAGTCGAGGGCCGTGGCGCCGGCCGGGAGGTCGACGACCTTGCCCTTGGGGGTGAAGACGTAGACCTCGTCGGGAACCAGGTTGGACTTCAGGCTCCGCAGGAATTCCTGCGGGTTCTTCTTCTCTTCGAACAGGGCGGCCATCTCCCGGAGCCAATGGAGGCGCCGGTCCTCCTTCATCGGCGCGGGCGGCGCGTCGTCCTTGTAGCGCCAGTGGGCGGCGATGCCGTTCTCGGCCAGGTCGTGCATCTCGCGCGTCCGGATCTGGACCTCGAAGGTCTTGCGCCCCTCGGTGATGACCGTGGTGTGCAGGGCCTGGTAGAGGTTGGGCTTGGGCATGGCGACGAAATCGCGGAAGCGCTGGGGCAGGTGCGGCCAGCGCTGGTGGATGATGCCCAGAACGGCGTAACAGTCCTTGACGGAGCCGGTGATGACGCGCAGCGCCAGGAAGTCGAACACCTGGTCGAAGTCGATGTCGCGCCGCTTCATCTTGCTCCAGACGCTGTAGGGCCTTTTCACCCGCGAGAAGACCTCGGCGGCGAGGCCGTTCCCGGCCAGAAGCTCCTCGAGCGTCCGTTTCATGGCCGAGAGGTCGGACTCGGCCGCCTTGCGCTGCGGCTCGACCTCGGCGGCGATCTTGGCGAACTCCTCCGGGGCGACGTAGCGGAAGGACAGGTCCTCGAGCTCGGCCCGGATGCGGCCCATGCCGAGCCGGTTGGCGATGGGCGCGTAGACGTCCAGCGTCTCGCGGGCGATCTGGCGCCGCCTCTCCTCGTCGAGGAAGCGGAGGGTCTTGAGATTGTGGATCCGGTCGGCCAGCTTGATGAAGACGACGCGGATGTCGTCGGTCATGGCCAGGATGATCTTGCGGAGCGTCTCGGCCCGGCGGACCTCGGGCGACACCTCCTGGACCCGGCTGATCTTGGTCACGCCCTCGACGAGGTCGGCGACCTCCTTGCCGAAGGCCTCGCGCAGGTCCGCGGCCGTCGTGTCGGTGTCTTCGATGACGTCGTGGAGCAGGGCCGCGACGAGCGTGGTCCGGTCGAGCCTCATGTCGGCGAGGTAGGCCGTCACCTCCAGCGGATGGCTGAGGTAGGGCTCGCCCGAACGGCGCACCTGGCCTTTGTGGGCCTGGCCGGAGAAGACGTAGGCCTTGCGCAGGACGGCGACGTCCTTCTCGCCGATGTAGGCCTCGGCTTTCTCGACGATGTCGTCAAAGCGGACCATGGCCGGATGCCCCTCCGCGCTCGACGATCCAATCCGCGGCCTCGAGGACGCCGGCCGCGGTGTGGGCCGGCCGGACGCCCAGGGCCGCGAGCCCGGCCGCGGCGGCCGGGCCGTATCCCGTGAGCACGAGGACGGGGGTCGCGCCCAGGTTCCGGCCGAACAGGACGTCGGCCGCCTTGTCGCCGACCATATAGGACGCCGCGAGGTCGAGCCCGAGCTCCCGGGCGGCCCGTCGCCCCAACCCGGGCCGCGGTTTGGCGCAGGAGCAGCCGCCGCCATCGGACGGGTCCCCGTGGGGGCAGGCGTAGATCGCTTCGAGAGGGGCGCCTTGGCGGGCGAACTCCTCGAGGAAGCGGGCGTGCAGCGCGGCGAGGTCGGGCTCGTCGAAATAGCCGCGGGCGATCCCGGACTGGTGGGTGACGACGACCGGGACGAAGCCGGCCCGGCGCAGCCGGAGCACGGCCTCGAACGCGGCGGGATAGATGTGGACCTGGCGGAAGTCGGCCGGGTAGCCGGCGTCCTCGTTGAGAGTCCCGTCCCGGTCGAGGAATACGGCCCTGCGCGTTGTCATGGCGAGCGTTCGCCCGTGGCGAAGACCTCCGGTGTGCCGGTTATTTGGAAGGCCCGTCGGGCTTGGCCGAGGCGGCCTCGCCCGGACCGGCTTTGGGCTCCACCTTCGTCTCGGTATTCGATCCGGTTTTCGCCTCGGCCTTCGGCCCGGCTTTGGTCCCGGTCTTGGTCTCGGCGGGCGAGGAGCTTTTCTTGGCGTAGTCGTTGACGTACCAGCCGCTGCCCTTGAACTGGATGGCCGGCGAGGAGATGCGCTTGACCATGGGGGCGCCGCACTTGGGACACTTGTCGAGCGGCTTGTCCTTGGCCTTCTGCAGGACCTCGCAGACCTCGCGGCACTTCGTGCACTGGTATTCGTATATGGGCATCTGGGCTTACTCCAGCCAAACAATAATTTATTATAGCAGAAAACACCCCACGCATAACGCCGCCAATCATTGTCTTATGCCGCTAAAAGGGGCCGAGGGCCTACGGGAAGCGGAGTCTCCGGAGCGACCTGCAGAATCGAGGCTGAGCGCTCGAAGCCGCGATTCTGCGAATTATCTTAAGAAAGTTCCTTTCGGATATCTCTCAGAAGTGCGGCTCCGAGTCGCTCCGCCCCACTTCTGATGGTCGCTTCCAAGAGTCCGCTCCCTGATGGCCGAGTCCGTCGAACGGAACGGCGTTAAAAATCACGGCAGCGAACGAGGATGATGCCTGAGGCCCCAAGCGGCGTTATTCATGGAAAACAATGGCTTCGAAGACCGAGAGCTTGGCCCCCCGCTTCCAAGCGTCCCTCGTCAGCCCGGCTTTGATGCAGACCTGGTCGAGGAAGGTCGTCCGGTCCCAGCCCTCGTCGACCGCGACCTGCGGCAGCAGGACGCCGCTCCGCCCGTCCTTCTCGACGATCAGACCGTGGACGCCGACCTTGACGCTTTTCGGGTCGTCGATCTCCCGGGCGGGGGTCAGGACCGAGATCTCGAAACGGAGCCCGGCGAGCTCCGAGGCGCCGACGCGCGGGAAACGGGGGTCTTCCGTAGCGGCATAGACGGCCGCCTTGATGACGGCCTCTCCGAGCGGGAAGACCGGGGCGATGAAGCCGATGCAGCCGCGAAGCTCGCCGTCGCGGGTAAGGGTGACGAACGCGCCCCGCGGCTCGCGGAGCTTCGGCAGCCCGGAACGGTCCTCGATCGCGGCGCCCTTCGCGAGGAACTCGGCGACGGCCGTCCGGGCCAAGCGAAGGAGCGCGGCCTTCTCCTCCGCGGAGAGCGCGCCGGACTGGAGCGCCGGGCCGTCCGTCGCGCCCGAGAGGACCGCCGCGGCGAGATAGCCGACGACGGGACCGCCCGAGGAGGACGAATCGGTCCGGGCCAGGACCCGGACCCGGGGCCGACCGGCCTTTTCCGCGAGCAGGAGGATCGCCGCCACCGGCCCGCCCCCGCACATGACGTTCTCTCCGGCTTCGGCCTTGCGGATGAGGGTCCCGATCTTCAGGCCCTGGATGAGGGCGGCCGTCTCCGCGTCGGTCGCCTCGGCCCGGTCCTTCGGCAAGTAGTGCGACAGGTCGGTCGAGGCGACGACGAGAACGTCCTTGCCGAGGCAGGTCTTGACCAGGGCCGAGGCGAGGGCCCGGACGGTGGCCCCGGTCTGCCGGCCCATGACGATCGGGACGATGGCGGCCCCCGGCAGGGCCCGTTGGACGAACGGCACCTGGACCTCGACGGAATGCTCTTCGGCGAAGGCCTCCGGAAGGTACCGGGCGCCCGAGGCCTTGGCGATGGCCGCGGCCAGGACGGCGTCGACGCGGGCGACGCCGAGCGGGGTCCGGAACCCACCCTCGGGCCAGATGGCCGAGCCCTCGAACGCGGCCCGGTGGGAGGGTCCGATGATGACCACCGTGTCGATCTTCCGCCCCTTGGCGAGGGCGTAGGCGGCCCCGGCCGTCGGGCCGGAATAGGCGTACCCGGCGTGCGGGGCGATCAGGCCGATGAGACGGCCCGCGGGCGCTTCCCCGGGGGCCGCCGCGGCCAGGTAGCCGTCGATCGCGGCGGCCAGCGCGGCCGGGTCGTCCGGGTAGAATTGGCCGGCGAAGGCCGCGGGGCGGACGGACTGCCCGCCGGCCGCGGCGGGGAGCAGGGCGGCCAGCAGGGCCGCCGCGACGAGGACGTTGGTCATCGATCTCAATATAAGCAGGCGGCGGCGAAAAAGCAATCACCCGCGTTCGCGCTCGCGGAGGTTGCTTTTTTCATCGCGTTTTAATAGAATGAACGAGGGAAGGTTGCGATGAAAGGCTTCTTCAAATTCCTGCTCGCGGTGCTGACGTTGGGCACGGTGTTCTTCCTCGGTCAATATCTCGGGAAAGAGAAAGAGAAATCCAAGATCCCGATCTTCCAGGAAGAGCCCGAAACTCCCGAATGATCCGTCGGGGATCATCCGGGTTTTGAACGCGCCGTCCCGGCCGGGCCCGGGAACGGACGCAAGGGGTCGGACCATGAAATGGAGCTTGACCGCGATCCTGATCATCTTCGCGGCCTTCATCGTTCTGCTCATCCTCAATCCCAACATGTCCTGCTTCGGCCGCCGCGTCAAATCGCCGTTCTATCCCCTGCTGCGGAAGAAGCGCCTGAAAGACCGGGCCGAAGAGGCGAAGAAGCCGCCGAAGACCGAAGATTATGGGTTCAAATAGACCGGCCGCCATCGGCCGGGTCTCCCTCGTCGCGCCCTTCCTGATCGCCGTCTCGCTCGCGGCCTGCGCCGGCCGCGTCCCCACCCTCGTCCCTCCGTCCGGCGGCATCGAGGCCGTCGAAGGCTACGCTTCGGCCTCGATCTCCGGGGCGGACGCCGCGGCCAAGGGCCGTTTCGCCTTCGTTTTCCGCCGACCGGGCTTCGGCCGCATCGAGGCGGTCGATCCGCTCGGGCGAACGGCCTTCCTCGTCCTCTTCCGCGGCGACCGGGCCTGGTTCGTGCTGACCGGGAAGAAAGCCTACGCCGAGGACGGCGCCCGGGTCACGATGGAGCGGTTCCTGGGGACCTCTCTTCTGCCCGACGAGGCCCTCGCGCTCCTTTCCGGGCTGTGGACCGGCTTCGGGCCCGAGAGCGGCTGGACGCTCGAGCGCGACGACCGGGGCCGGATCGCGCGCTGCGGCCGCGACGGCTTCCTGTTCATCGTCCGCGAGTTCTTCCCCGGCGGCGGCGTGCCGCGCCGGATCGACCTTACGGGCGAAGGGACGTCGGGACGCCTGAAGGTCATGGAGCTGGCCTTCGATCCGGTCGCGCGCGAGGCCGTCTTCGACACGGCCTTCCTCCGCGGCTACGCGTCGAAGACATGGGAGGAGATCCTGGATCTCATCGAGCGATGACCGTCCCCTCGTTCGCCAAGATCAACCTCGGCCTCGAGATCGTCGGAAAGCGCCCCGACGGCTATCACGACATCCGGACGCTCTTCCAGACGATCTCGCTCCACGACGAGCTCGACTTCGAGCCCGCGCCGCCGGGCACGCTGGATCTCGCCGGGAACGATCCGGCCGTCGCCTGGGACCGGACCAACCTCGTCGACCGGGCTGCCCGCAAGCTCCTGGAGAAGGCGGGAGGCGGGGCCGGCGTCCGGATCTCGGTCCGGAAGTCCGTGCCGGCCGGCCGGGGCCTCGGCGGGGGCAGCTCCAACGCCGCGGCGACGCTCATCGCTCTCGACAGGATGTGGGGCCTTTCCCTGGCGGAGGAGGAGCTCGCCGGCCTGGCCAGGCCGCTCGGGGCCGATGTCCCCTTTTTTTTGAAAGGGGGACTTTGCCTGGGCGAGGGCATCGGGGACGTTCTGACCCCCGTCCCCGACCTCGATCCCCTGCCGTGCCTGTTGATCTTCCCCCCGTTCCCCATCCCCACGCCCTCGATCTACGCGGGCTTCGACGCCTCCTTGACTTCCCCGGGGAAAATCAGTAAAATTGTGCGCTTTCTGGAGTCCGGAGACTTCGGTCTCCTGGAAAACGACCTGGAGCGCGTCATATTCCGGGCCCATCCCGAGATCGAGCGATGGAAGAGCTTTTTACGGGACGAGGGCGCCCTGGTCGCCCAGGTCAGCGGTTCGGGCTCGGCGGTGTTCGGGATCTTTCCCGGCACGGAAAGCGCTGAGGCGGCGCGGAGGAGGCTCCCCGGCACGACGGAAGCCCGGCTCGCGGCGACCTTGCCGCGGCGGGGCTATTGGGCCCAGCTCGGTGCTGGGGCGTAGCCAAGCGGTAAGGCAACGGACTTTGGCTCCGTCATCGGAGGTTCGAATCCTCCCGCCCCAGTTCGGACGATATAAGGCGAGGAAAGAACGATGAAGGTTTTCACGGGATCATCGAACCCGGCTCTGGCCGCGGAGATCGTCGACTACCTGAAGATCGACCTCGGACGCTGCGTCCTCAAGCGCTTCAGCGACGGGGAGATCCGCTTCTACATCGACGAGAACGTCCGCGGCGAGGACATCTTCATCATCCAGTCCGGGTCGTCCGACGCGAACAGCCACCTCATGGAGCTGTTCCTGATGATCGACGCCTTCAAGCGGTCCTCGGCCGGCCGCATCTCGGCGGTCATCCCCTATTATCCCTACGCCCGCCAGGACTGGAAGGACAAGCCCCGGGTGCCCATCTCGGCCCGCCTGGTCGCGGACCTCATCGAGACGGCGGGGGCCAACCGCGTCCTGACCATGGACCTCCACTCGCCCCAGATCCAGGGCTTCTTTTCGATCCCGGTGGACAACCTCATGGCCGCGCCCGTGCTGGCCAACCATATCAAGACGCTGAAGCTCGAGGACCTGACCATCGTCTCCCCCGACGCCGGGGGCGTGGGCCGGGCCCGCGTCTTCGCCGAGCGCCTCAACGCCCGGCTGGCCATCATCGACAAGCGGCGCCCGGCGCCCAACCTGGCCAAGGTCCTGCACGTCATCGGCGACGTGGCCGACCGGAACATCGTCATCTTCGACGACATGGTCGACACGGCCGGGACGCTCGCGGCGAGCGTCGAGGCCCTGGCCGATAAGCAAGCCAAGCGGATCTTCTTCGCCTGCACCCACCCGGTCCTGTCGGGGCCGGCCCTGAAGCACATCACCGAGTCGAAGCTGGAACGCCTGTTCGTGACCAATACCATACCGCTGACCGAAGAGGCCGCCCACACCGGCCGCTTCTCGGTCCAATCGGTCGCCGAGCTCTTCGGAGAGGCGATCCGGAGGATCAACGAGGGGAGCTCGGTCAGCTCCCTGTTCACCTAAGGAGAACATGATGCAAATCGTCGTCAAGAGCGAGAAACGCCAGGGGCTGGGGTCGAACGCCGCGCGCCGCCTCCGGACCCAGGGATTCGTGCCGGCCGTGCTGTACGGGGAATCGATGGAGAGCGCGCCCCTCGTCCTGAACAAGAAGGACATCGTCCGCATCCTGAAAATGGAATCCGGCGAGAACACCATCTTCAAGGTCAGCGTCGATATCGGCGAGTTCGACTGCATGATCAAGGACCTCCAGGTCGATCCGGCCTCCGACGAGCTCCTCCACGTCGATCTCATCCGCATCTCCATGGACAAAGCCATCCGGGTCACCGTGCCGGTCGTTCACCGCGGCGAGCCCATCGGCGTCAAGACCGAGGGCGGTTTCGTGGACTTCGTCACCCGCGAGGTCGAGGTCGAGTGCCTGCCCAAGGACATCCCGGAAAGCCTGGGGATCGACATCTCCGAGCTCCACGTCAATCAGACATTCAAGGTCCAGGGCATGGCCGTTCCGGACGGCGTCCGGATCATCACCGAGCCCTCCACGGTCCTGGTCCTGGTCTCCATGCCGCACAAGGAAGAAGAGCCGTTCCCCGGCGAGAAGCCGGAGGGCGAGGTCGCGGCGGAGGAGCCCAAGGAACCCGAGGTCATCAAGAAGGAGCGGGCCGAGAAGGAAGAGGCGGAGAAATAACCCTTGTGGCTGGTCGTGGGCCTGGGCAACCCGGGTGACGAGTACGAGGCCACGCGTCACAACGCCGGCTTCATGCTGGTCGACCGCCTGGCTCGGGCCTGGGGCGTCGAGCTCCGGGGCCGCCTGTTCAAGGCCCGGACCGCCTTGGCCCGCCGCGGCGGGGAGGAGGTCCTCCTGGCCCAGCCCAAGACCTTCATGAACCGGAGCGGCCTCGCCGTGCGCGAGGCCATGGCCGGCAAGGGCGTGGCGCCGGAGCGGCTGCTCGTCGTCTACGACGACCTCGATATCCCGCTCGGCGAGATCCGGGTCCGCAAGCGGGGCCGGCCGGGCACCCACAAGGGCATGATCTCGGTCGCCGGGGAGGTCCGGACGGACGACTTCGCCCGGGTCCGGATCGGCATCGGACCGCTGCCGGCCGGCCGGGACGCGGCCGAGTTCGTCCTCGAGCCCTTCCGCAAGGGCGAGCGCGAGCTCCTCGAGGAGGGGCTGGCCCAGGCCGAGGAGGCCGTGGCCCTCGTCCTCGACGGCCGGATCGATCCGGCCATGACCCGGTTCAACCGTCGCAAGGCGACGGCTGGGAATTCCGGGACTTAGGGCGAAAGTTGAATTTTCCGGAGAATCGGCTAGAATAGGCCGGTCGACTCCTTGTTCCTTCCCGAAGAGGAAGGAGCTGTTATATCCATAAGGAGGTCTCATTGAGACAGTACGAGACGGGGTTCGTTCTCTCCCCCACTCTATCCGAAGAAGAGACGACGCAGTTCCTCCAGCAGATGGCCGAGATCGTGGCCCAGAAAAAGGGGCGCATGGTCAAGCAGGACGTCTGGGGCAAACGCCGGCTGGCTTTCCCGATCAAGCGCTTCCAGGAAGGCCTCTACGTGTTCTTCACCTACGACGGCCCCGGCGACGTCTCCCTCGAGCTGGAGCGCCGGTTCAAACAGTCCGAAGCCGTCATCCGGTTCATGACGGTCGTCAAGGACCCGCGGGACCAGGTCCGGCGGAAGAAGAAGAGGCGCGCCGAAGATGCCGCGGCCGCGGCCGCAGCCGCTCCGGCGTCCGCGACAACCGAGTTGTCCGCGACGACCGGGTCGTCCGCGACGACCGGGTTGCCGGCCGCCGCCGAAGTGAAATCCGAGGAGAAATAAGATGCCGCGCGACGAACGGTCCGAACGGAGCGAACGCAGCGAACGGGGCGGCTACCGCAAGTACTTCGCGCCCAAGAGGAAATTCTGCCGGTTCTGCCAGCGGGACGTCCGGGGCATCGACTACAAGGCCGTCGAGATCCTGAAGAAGTACATCCCCGACAGGGGCAAGATCACCCCTCGCCGGATCACCGGCACGTGCGCCTTCCACCAGCGCAAGCTGGCCCTGGCCGTCAAGCGGGCCAGGCTCATGGCCCTGCTCCCCTACGTCGAGGATTGAGATGAAAGTCATTCTGAAACAGGACGTGGAAAAGGTGGGCCGTCGCGGCGACGTCGTCAACGTCGCTCCGGGCTTCGGGCGGAACTATCTCATCCCCCGGAAGATGGCCCTGGCCGTCACCCCGACCAACATCAAGATGATCGAGATCGAGAAGACGGCCTTGAAGAAGAAGGCGGAGATCGAGAAGAAGGCCTTCCAATCGCTCGCCGAGAAGCTCAACGGGGTCACCCTGACCTTCACCCGCCGGGCCGGCGAGAAGGACGTCATCTTCGGCTCCGTGTCGGCCGGCGACGTCAAGGAAGCCCTGGACGGCCTGGGCTTCGAAGTGGACAAGAAGAAGATCCAGCTCGACGAGCCGATCAAGCGGCTCGGCAACTTCGCCATCCCGGTCAAGATCAGCATGGACGACCGGGCCGAGATCAAGGTCGTCGTCGCCCGCGAGGAGGCCGAGGGATCCGGGGCGGGCGCCGCGGAGGGGAAAGCGGAAGGTCCGGCGGGCGACAAGGCCTGAGCGTCGGCGGTCCGGCCCGGGCCTGATTGAGGGGGCTATGGAACTCGACACGATGTTCCTGAAAAGGACGCCGCCGCACAGCCTCGAAGCCGAACGGACGGTCCTCGGGGGCATCCTCGTCCAGAACGAGAACCTCAACGTCGTCCTGTCGACGATCTCGCCCGATGACATCTACCGGGACGCCCACCGCAAGATCCTGGAGCGGATCATCGTCCTCGTCGACAAGGGCCTGCCGGTCGACCTGGTCAGCCTGACGGAGGAAGCCCAGCGGGCCGGCGTCCTCGAGGACATCGGCGGCGCGTCCTACCTGGCCTCGCTCCTCGACGGCGTCCCGCGCAACCTCAACGTCGAGTACTACGCCCAGATCATCAAGGAAAAGGCCCTCCTCCGGCGCCTCATCCTGTCCTCCTCCCGCATCATCCAGGACAGCTACGACCAGAAGGACGACGCCGACGAGCTGCTCAACGCCGCCCAGACGGCCATCGTGGAGATCTCCGAGCAGCGCATCAAGCCGGGCTTCAGGCCGCTCAGCCAGCTGACGGGGCCGGCCTTGGAGACGATCCGGAAGACGGCGGCCCGCAAGGAGGCCGTCACCGGCGTGCCCTCCGGCTTCCGCAACCTCGACTCCATGACCGCGGGCTTCCAGCCCTCGGAGCTGGTCATCCTGGCGGCCCGGCCGTCCATGGGCAAGACGGCCCTCGGCCTGAACATCACCCACCACGTCGGGCTCAAGACCGACAAGGCCGTCGGTTTCTTCTCCATGGAGATGTCCGAGTCGCAGATCGTCAACCGACTCCTCTGCGCCGAGGCCCAGATCGACCTGCAGAAGACCCGGACCGGCTATCTCAGCGAACGCGATTTCGAGAAGCTCAAGCTGGCCGGAGAGGCCCTGTCCGGGGCCCGCATCTTCATCGACGAGTCGGCGGCCCTGACGGTCATGGAGATGAAGGCCAAGTGCCGGCGCCTGAAGATGGAGCAGCGCCTGGACATCGTCTTCGTCGACTACATCCAGCTCATGCGTCCCGGCGGCCGGTTCGAGAACCGCAACCAGGAAATGTCCTTCATCTCCCGGTCGCTCAAGGAGCTGGCCAAGGAGCTCCACATGCCGGTCGTCGGCATCTCCCAGCTCAGCCGGGCCCCGGAGAAGGGCCGGCGGGAGCCCAAGCCCATGCTCTCGGACCTGCGCGAATCGGGGGCCATCGAGCAGGACGCCGACGTCGTCATCTTCATCTACCGGCCCGAGTTCTATCATCGGGACGACGAGACGGTCCGCGGCATCGCCGAGGTCAGCGTGGCCAAGCAGAGGAACGGCCCGATCGGGGACCTCCAGCTGGCCTTCATCCGCGAATACGCCCGTTTCGCGGACATGGAACAGTCCGCCCCGGATTATTAAACCCGGGCTATCCATGAAAACGCCGCGTTCTTCAGTTCAATCAGAAGGACCAAGAGCGGCGTTTTCACCCTTCGGGCAATCCGATCCGGCCGCATCTGCTTCGTTGCAAAGGGTTCGCAGTACTGCGAGTACAGCTTCACCCTTTGACGCCTTGCATCTGCAGCCGCATCGGCTCGTGAATAGTCCCGGGTTACACGGCAGGCGCGGGTGAAGGACAAGACGGTCTTCATCTGCCAGGGCTGCGGCGCCCGGTCCCCGAAGTGGATGGGCCGCTGCTCCGTCTGCGGCGAGTGGAACACCCTGGTCGAGGAGATCGAGGAGGAGGCCCAGACCGGCGCCGGCGGTATCACCTACGCCCCGACCGAACCCGTCCTCTTCGCGGACGTCCAGGACATCCCCCGGCAGAGGCTGGCCGTCGGCATCGAGGATTTCGGCAAGGTCCTGGGCGGCGGCCTGGTCACGGGCTCGGTGGTCCTCCTCGGGGGCGAGCCGGGGATCGGAAAATCGACCCTGCTCCTCCAGGTGGCCCGGGACATGGCCGCCGGCGACAACCCGGTTGTCGCGGACAACCCGGTTGTCGCGGGGGCTTCGGTCCTCTATGTCTCCGGCGAGGAGTCCCTGGAGCAGATCAAGATGCGGGGCGAGCGGCTCGGCGTCCGGGACGGGCGGCTCTTCCTCCTGGCGGAGACCAATCTCGAGCGCATCCTGGCCCAGGCCGAGCGTCTGGCGCCGAAGCTCCTGATCGTCGACTCCGTCCAGACGGTCTTCTCGGCCAAGATGTCCTCGGGGCCGGGCACGATCAGCCAGGTCCGCGAGGCGGCCAATCAGATCTTCCGTTTCGCCAAGACCCGCCAGATCCCGACCTTCCTCGTCGGGCATATCACCAAGGACGGGGCCCTGGCCGGGCCGAAAGCCCTCGAACACATCGTCGACGTCGTCCTGCTGTTCGAAGGGGAGCGGGACCACAGCCACCGGGTCCTCCGGGCCATGAAGAACCGCTTCGGGCCCGTTTCGGAGCTGGCCGTCTTCGAGATGACCGCCGCCGGCCTCCAGCCCATCCTGAACCCGTCGGCGTTCTTCCTCCGGGAGCGGCCGCGCGAGGAGCCCGGCAGCGCCGTCGTCTGCACGGTCAAGGGCACCCGGCCGCTCCTGGCCGAGATCCAGGCCCTCGTCTCCTCGACCCTCTTCGCCGGCAACCCCCGGCGGATGACCATCGGCCTCGACCATTACCGGACGGCCATGCTGCTGGCCCTGGTCGAGAAGAAGGCCGGCTACAGCTTCGCCGGCGAGGACATCTACATCAACGTGGCCGGGGGCATGTCGATCGAGGAGCCCGCGGTCGACCTGGGCGTCGTCATGGCCGTGGTCTCCTCGCTCAAGAACGCGCCCCTGCCCCAGGACATGGCCTTTTTCGGCGAGGTCGGCCTGTCCGGCGAGATCCGCTCGGTCGGCCAGCCGCTCGTCCGGATCAAGGAAGCCCAGGCCCTGGGCTTCGGCTCCGTCCTGCTGCCGGCGGGCAACCTGGCCTCGCTCGACCGCAAGGACCTGCCCGACATCGAGTGCCTGGGGGCGAAAACCGTCCGCGAGGCACTGGACAGGGTGTTCTAGGGGTCATTCATCGCGCATCGCATATAAATAAAGGAACGAACCGATGGGCATCTGGCTCTTTCGCCTGTTCATCACCGGGCTCATCACCGTGGGCGGGTACTTTTACCCGCCGTTCAAGCTCGCCCCTGTGCAAGGGACCGCCGCGGCCTTCGGCCTGGCCGTCCTGATGATCTATCTCGAGACCCGCATCCGGCGGGTCCCCTTCCGGGTCCTCTGGAGCGCCGGCGTGGGCCTCGTCCTCGGGCTGTTCCTCGGCTGGATGTTCGGCGCCATCTACCAGTCGGTGGTCCGGACGCCGGAGATGGCCACCTTCATCCGCATCTTCTTCCTGGTCATCATGCCCTACATCGGGCTCCTGATCGGGACGAAGAAGCC
>JBFYNT010000155.1:0-11158 GCA_041304225.1 Candidatus Aminicenantota bacterium | reverse complement strand
CGCCCTCTACCTCCTGCCCGAATCGCTGGAGACGCTCTCGCCCGTCTTCGAGCGGGACCTCGCCCCCGGCGTCCGCCTCGTCTCCCACGACTACGAGATCCCCGGGTGGGAGAGGCGGCTCGTCCTGAGCGAGGTCCTGACCGACACGGGAGGCCGCGAGCACAAGGTCCACCTCTACCGGATGCCGGGCCCGAAATGACGGCCAACGCGACCATCCGCTTCCTGGCCGGCTTCTGCCGCGAGCACCCGCTCGACGACAAGGTTTTCGTCTGCCCTTCGTTCGTGGCCGGCAGACAGATCGGCGAGAGCCTGGCCCGGGAGGCCGGCTCCTGGATCAACCTCCGCTTCGTCACCCCGTGGACGCTGGCCGGAGAGGTGCTCGAACGGAGCGGACGGGCCGGCGCGGGCCGGCCGATGACCTCGTCGGCCGAACTGGCGCTCGTGGACCGGTTGTTCCGCGAGCTCTACGAGGAGGGACGGATCGGGTATTTCGGGACGCCGGAGCGGCCCCCCTCGCCGGGCCTCGCCCGGGCCCTCCATCGGGCCGTCCGCGACCTGAGACTGGCCGGGCTGGCCGCCGCCGACATCCGGCCGGAGCGCTTCCTCGTCGCGCGCAAGGGAGAAGAGCTGGCGCTCCTCGCCGGCCGCTACGAGCGGGCCCTCGAAGAGGGGGGGCTCCTCGACGCGGCCGCGTTCCTCGGCGCCGCGACCCGGGCGGCGGGGGAGTGGAGGTTCGGGCCGGCCTGGACCCTCTGCCCGGCCGACTCCCGCCCGAGCCGGCTCGAGCGCGAGCTCATCCGGGCCGCGGCCGGGGACCGGCTCGTCCTCGTCCCCGGCGACCCCGTCCATGGTCTCGAGCGGCCGCGGGCCTGCTGGCCGCGACCCGGAACGGACCCGGAGCCGGAGGCGGAACGGCTGTCGTGGCTGTTCGATCCCCGCGAAGCTCCCGCCGCGGCCGGGGGCGCGGCCATCGACATCTTCCGGGCGCTCGGCCCCGCCAACGAGTGCCGCGAGGTCCTCCGCCGCCTATACGCGGACAAGACCCCCTTCGACCACGTCGAGGTCCTGACGCCCGCGGGGTCGGCCCACGCGACGCTCTTCCATCTCCTCTCGGCCCGGACCCGCCTGCCGGTGACCTTCGGCGACGGCGTCCCCGTCTCCTTCACCTCGCCCGGCCGGCTCTTCTTCGGGCTCCTCGACTGGCTGGACAACGACTTCTCGAGCGACCACTTCTGCCGCCTGCTCGAGAACGGCGACCTGCCCCTGACGCCAGGGCCGTCCGGGGCGACGCTCGCCGCCCGGACGGCCTGCCGTCTCGTCCGGAGCGCGATGATCGGCTGGAAAAGAGAGCGCTACCTGCCCCGGCTGCGGGCCCTCCGAGAGTCGAGGGAGGCCGACCTGTCCCTGACGGAAAAAGGCGGGGGGGAGGACGGGGCCGAAGCGGACGAGGCGCGCCGGGCGGCCTTCACCGCGTCGATCGCGGAGATCGACGCCCTCGCGTCCGACGTCGAACGGCTGCTCGGCATCCTGCCCGTTCCGGACGCCGAGGACAGGTACGACGTCGGGGCGCTCTGCGAGGCCTTGTCCCGCATCGTCGGGGAGCGCGCCCGGACCGGCGCCGAGCCCGACCGTAAAGCCCGCGAAGCACTGCTCGCCCGCCTGGACGAGGTCCGCCGGGAAAGCCGGTCCCCGGTCCTGGCGCTCAAGGAGGCCCTGGACCTCCTCCGCGCGACGGGCGCTTCGCTCCGTGTCGGCGCCTCGCCCCCCCTGCCCGGACACCTCCACGTCGCCGGCTTCGCGACGGGCGGGCATTCCGGCCGGCCCGTGACCTACGTCCTCGGCCTCGACGAGGCGACCTTCCCCGGCCGCGGCCTTCAGGACCCGGTCCTGCTCGACGAAGAGAGGACCGCGCTTTCGGGCCATTTGCCGACGGCGGCCGACGGGCTGCGGGCCGCTCTCTTCGGCCTGGCCGCGACCTTGGCCTCCGTACGGGGCCGGGTCGTCTTCGGCTACCCGTCGTTCGACGTCGTCGAGGGCCGGGAGTCCTTCCCGTCCTCGGTCGTCCTGCAGGCCTTCCGGTTGATGCGCGGCGACGCCGGCCTCGACTACCGGGCCCTCGAGAGCGAGCTGCCGGAAGCGGCCGGGTTCCTCCCCGGCGGGGCCGAGAGGTCCTTCGACGAGATCGACTGGTGGTTGGAGAAGCTGGCCGGGAGCGAAGCGGCCGCGGACGGACCGGGTTCGATCTCCGTCCATTTCGCCGATCTGGCCGCGGGGCTCGCCGCCGCCGCCGCCAGGGCCGGCGACCGGCTGACCGCGTACGACGGCCTCGTCGACATCGGCCCCGTCCGGGCCGATGTCGATCCGACGGCCGGCGGCCGGGCCATCATGTCCGCCTCGCGGCTCGAGCTCCTGGCCCGCTGCCCCTTCGCGTATTTCCTGAAACACATCCTCAAGGTCGAAGCGCCGGAGGAGGTCGGTTTCGACCGGTCGCGGTGGCTCGATCCCCTCCAGCGGGGCAGTCTGGTGCACGAGATCCTGTGCGCGTTCATGACGCGCGTCCGGGAGTCGGGGGAGGAGGTCGCGGCCGCCCGCCACCGCGGGCCGCTCGCCGCGATCGCCGGGGACCTCATCGCCCGGATGAAGGACGAGGTCCCGCCGCCCTCCGAGGCGATCTTCGAGAGCGAACGGCGGGACATCCTCGAGACCCTGGAGATCTTCCTGGCCGCGGAGGAGAAACGCGAGGAGAAGGGCCAGCCGTTCGCCTTCGAGATGGAGATCGCGCGCCAACCGATCGACCTGGGCGACGGCCGCTCGTTCCCCCTGCGCGGCTTCATCGACAGGGTCGACCGGCTGGGGCCGGACACCTACCGGATCCTGGACTACAAGACGGGCGGTTCCGCGGCCTACGAGGGCCTGGTCGAGTTCGGCCGCGGCCGGACGATCCAGCACGCCCTCTACGCGGTGGCCTTGGAAGGGATGCTCGCCGGCCGGACCGGGAGCGGCCGGCCGCGGGTCACGCGGAGCGGATACTTCTTCCCGTCGCGGCGCGGCGAGGGATTGGAGATCGTGGTCAAGGACTTCGACCGGGCCAGGCTCAGGCGGCTGCTCACGGACCTCCTCCGCCTCCTCGAAAAAGGCTACTTCATCGCCGGACCGGAAGCCAAGTGCGCGTACTGCGATTACGCTCCGGCCTGCGGCGCCGACGCCCCCAAGCGGACCGGCCGGAAGAGGGAGGGGAGCCCGGAGATCTTTGAAGCCTACGACAAGTTGGACGAGTACAAGTGATGAGCGCGAAGAACAGGGTCCCCGCCGACGAAGCCGCCCGCGACCGGATCCGGAACGACCTCGACACGACCTTCCTCGTCGAGGCCGGCGCCGGGTCGGGAAAGACCACCAGCCTGGTCGAACGGATGATCGCCCTGCTCCGGTCGGGCCGGACGGACATCGACTCGCTGGCCGCGGTCACCTTCACCCGCAAGGCGGCGGCCCAGCTCCGGGGGCGCTTCCAGGTCGCCCTGGAACGGGCCCGGTCCGCGGAAAAGGACGGGGAGGCGAGGGCCCGGCTCGAGGCCGCCCTGACCGGTCTCGAGAGGTCCTTCATCGGGACCATCCATTCCTTTTGCGCCCGGCTCCTCCGCGAGCGCCCCATCGAAGCCGGCGTCGATCCCGACTTTCGCGAGCTCGAGGAGCCCGAGGACCGCGTCCTGCTCCAAGAGGCCTGGGACGAGTTCCAGGCCAAGGCCCGGCTCGATAACGAGGCCGCCCTGCGCGGGCTCGACCAGGCGGGCCTCGAGACGGCCGATCTCGAATCCGCGTTCCGGACCCTGGCCGGCTTTCCCGAGGTCGAACCGGTCCCCGGGCGGACCGAGGCGCCCGACTTCCGGCCGGCGCGCCAAGCCCTGGAGGAGCTCCTCGACCTGGCCCACGTCCTCGTCCCCGATGAGCGCCCGGAGAAGGGCCGCGACGCGCTCCAGTCCGTCCTCGTCCGCTCGTTCCGCCGCCGGCGCAACATCGGCTTCGCCGACGACCGCCGGCTCGCGGAGACCCTCGAGCTCTTCGATAAGAAGCTGGCCGTCACCAAGAACCGCTGGGCCTCCAAAGAAGACGCGGAACGGATGCTCGAAGCGGCGGAGCGATTCCGGGACGACCGGGCCATCCCGGCCCTGCGGGCCTGGCGCGAGTTCCGGCACACCCGGGCCCTGGCCTTCCTCGTTCCGGCCGTCGGCTTTTACGCCGGCCGCCGGCGGGCCGAGGGCCGGCTCAACTTCCAGGACCAGCTCATGCTCGCCGCCGCGCTCCTGCGCGAGAACCCCGAGGTCCGGGATTATTTCCGGAAGCGCTTCCATCCCGTCCTGGTCGACGAGTTCCAGGACACCGATCCCGTCCAGGCCGAGATCCTGTTCTTCCTCACGGGCCGCACGGGCGACGCGGAGCGCGACCGGACCGAGAAAGACTGGACGGCGTTCAAACCCGAGCCCGGGTCCCTCTTCCTGGTCGGCGATCCCAAGCAGTCGATCTACCGGTTCCGGCGGGCCGACATCGACGTCTATAACCTGGTCAAGGACCGCGTCGTCGCGTCCGGCGGACAGGTCCTCGAGCTGTGCGCCAATTACCGGTCCGTGGGCCCGATCGCCGATTGGGTCAATCCTCTCTTCGATCCGGGCGCGGGGGGGCTCTTTCCGCGCGAGGCGGACGCTTACCAAGCCGGCTTTATGCGCCTCGACGCCATGCGCGGGCCCGGCCCGCGGCCGCTCGCGGGCGTCCGCCGGGTCACGGTGCCGGCCGTGCCGCGGCACGCCAAGGAGCCCATCGCCGACTGGGATTCGCGCCGCCTGGCCGGCTTCATCGCCTGGGCCCTGGCCGGCAACCTCGCTCTCGTAGGCGACGACGGCCGGCCGCGGCCGGCCGAGCCGGGCGATTTCCTGGTCCTCTTCCGCTACAAGGACCGCATGAACAGGTACGCCCGGCGGCTCGAGGAGCGGCACATCCCTTACGAGATCGCCGGCAGCGACGCCTTCGCCGACAACGGGGAGATCGCCGAGATCGTCGGGCTCCTGCGGGCCCTCGACGACCCCGACGACCCGGTGGCCACGGTGGCCGTCCTGCGCGGCCTCTTCTTCGGCCTGAGCGATCCGGAGCTCCTGGCGCACCGCGCGGCCGGGGGGGGCTTCTGCTACGTCGACCCGGGCTGCGGCGAGCGCGGAACGGAGCGGGTGCGGCGGGCCTTCGGCGTCCTCCGCGGCTGGCGCGAGCTCACGGCGGCGCTCCCCCCGTCGGCGGCCGTGGAGACCATCCTGCAGAGGTCCGGCCTTCTCGGCCACCTGGCGGCGGCGGAGATGGGCAGCAGCCGGGCCGGCAACGTCCTCAAGCTCGTCGAGATCCTGCGCGGCCGCGAGAACGAGGACATGACCTCCTTCGCCGCCGCCGTCGCCTTCATGGACGAGTGGGTCGGCGCCCAGCCGGTCGAGGAGATGAGCCTCACGCCCGGCCGGCGCGACGCCGTGCAGCTGATGAACCTCCACAAGGCCAAGGGGCTCGAGGGCCGGGTCGTCTGGCTGGCCAATCCGTCCGGCGTGCGCGACTTCGAGCCGGACCGTCACGTCCGGCGGACCGGCGGCCGGCCTCTGGGCCATTTCCGTTTCACCAGGCCGTTCGGGGGTTTCTCGACCAAGACCGTCTCGCAGCCCGCCGGTTGGGAGGAGACCGCGGCCGAGGAGAGAAGATACGAGGAGGCCGAGGAGGACCGGCTGATGTACGTCGCGGCGACCCGGGCCCGCGACCTTCTCGTCATCAGCGCCTACGCGGGCGACCTGGGCGAGAGGAAGTCCTGGGGGCCGCTCGAGAAGGGCTTCGCGGGCCTCGCCGAGCTCCCCGACGTCGCCCCGGCCGCGGCGGGGGAGGCCCGGAGACCGGCCCGGCGCGGGCGGGCGTCCGGCATCGTCAAGCCGGAAGAGGCGCAGAAAGCCCGGGCGGCCCTGCAGAAGAGGATGGCCGAGGCTTCCGTGGCCGGGGCGCTCCACGAGACCGTGACCTCCGTCGCCCGGCGCGACGTAGAGCCGCCCGACTGGGCCAAAGGCGGCCTCGGCCGGTGGGGCTCCGAGGTCCACGTCATGCTCAAGGCCCTGGGCGAGACCTGGATCCCGGGAAGCGTCCCCGGAGAAGATGTCCTCGTCCGGATGGCCCGCGACGTCCTCGTCGCCGCGGACAGGAATCCGGGCGACGCGCCCGCCCTGGCCGGCCACGTCGCCGCGATCGTCCGGTCGGAGTTCTGGCGGCGGGCGATGAGGTCGGACCGGCGGCTGTTCGAAGTCCCGTTCACCGTCCGGGTGGCGCCGGCGGATCCCGGATACGGGGAGCTGGCTCCCCGGTTCGGCTCCGTCCCCGCGGCCGGCGGCCGCCCCGTCGTCCCCGTCGCCGGCGCGCCGGTCTTCCTTTCCGGCGCGGTCGACCTGCTGTTCGCGGAGAAGGACGGCTGGGTCATCGCCGACTATAAGACCGACCGGCTCCCCGCCGTCCTTTCGGAAGCGGGCGACGCCGAGCGGGAGAAGGCCCTGGCCGGGCTCGTGGCGCTTTACGCGCCGCAGGTCCGGCTGTATACGAGGTTCTGGAGCGGACTCACCGGCGAACGGGTGAAGGAGACCGGGCTCTTCTTCACCGCCCTCGACCGCTGGGTCGCGGTCCCCGTCTAGAGGCTGGTGAAGCCGAAATAGGCCTTGAGCGCGTCGACCTTGTCCGTCCGCTCCCAGGTGAATTCGGGGAGCTCGCGCCCGAAATGGCCGTAGGCCGCGGTCTGCTTGTAGATGGGCCGGCGCAGGTCGAGCATCTTGATCATCCCGGCCGGTGTCAGCTGGAAGATCTCGCGCACGGCGGTCTCGATGTCCTCCTCCCGGACCTTGGCGCCGCTGTGGACGTTGACCATGAGGGAGAAGGGCTCGACGACGCCGATGACGTAGGCCAGCTGGACCGTGCAATGGCCGGCCAGCCCGGCGGCGACGATGTTCTTGGCGATGTAGCGGGCGGCGTAGGCGGCCGAGCGGTCGACTTTGGTCGGGTCCTTGCCCGAGAAGGCGCCGCCGCCGTGGGGGCAGCTGCCGCCGTAGGTGTCGACGATGATCTTGCGGCCGGTCAGACCGGTGTCGCCGACGGGGCCGCCGATGACGAACCGGCCGGTCGGGTTGACGAGGTATTGGATCGACGGCGAGCGGAGCTCGGCCGGGATGATCGTTTCAATGATCTCGGCGACGACGGCGTCGCGCAGGACCTTGTCGTCGACGTCGGCCGCGTGCTGGGTCGACAGGACGACTTTCTCGACGGCGACGGGCTTCTTGTCCTTGTAGCGGACGGAGACCTGGGATTTGGCGTCGGGCTTGAGCCAGGGCAGGCGGCCGCTCTTGCGGACCTCGGCCTGCTTCTGGACGAGCCGATGGGCCAGGCGGATGGGCAGGGGCATGAGCTCGGGCGTTTCCCGGGTCGCGTAGCCGAACATCAGGCCCTGATCGCCGGCCCCGACTTCGCCGTTGGCTTGGCTGACGCCCATGTCGATGTCGGCCGACTGCTGGCCGAGGTAGGTGTGGACCTCGCAGGTGTCGGCGTCGAAGCCGATCCGCGGGTCGTCGTATCCGATCTCGCGGGCGGTCTGGCGGACGATCGAGACGGGGTCGAACTTGGCCGACGTCCGGAACTCGCCGGCGATGACGGCCACGTTCTTGGTGACCAGGGTCTCGCAGGCGACCCGCCCGTGGGGATCCTTCGCCAGGACCGCGTCGAGGAACGCGTCGGAAATGAGGTCCGCCATCTTGTCGGGATGGCCCTCGGAAACGGATTCCGAGGTGAACACGAAGTCTTTGGCCATCGAAGCCTCCTTTCCGGACGCGCGAGGTTGTTCGGCTCGCTCAGGGGCTGGGATGGGGTCGTGGCAGGCTTTCGCCGTGGACACTTGGTTGCCGCTTGCGCTTGCGCGACCACATCCCCGCCGGTGGCGGGTGAGCACCTCGGGTGTCCGTCCCAGGTTGCCGGGCCCGCTCGGTTACGATCGGGCCTCTCCTGATGTCATGCGCAATGATACGCCCTCCCTCGGGTGTTTTCAATAGCCGGAGAAAAAAATAGGGCCGCTTTCGGAAGGGTCCGGCGCCGTCCCGGGATCAGCGGATGACCGGATCCGGAGCCTGGACGTTGAGCAGGACGACTTCGGCGAAGGCCGAGAACGAGAAGGGGAACTCGGCCAGCCGGTCCTCGCCCTTCTTCATGACGAAAGCCGCGTCGGACTTGAAGTCGATCCGGTACTCCGTGAACCAGCCCTTGTCGACCCGGAACTGGAGCGTGCCGGCGCCCGAACCCTCGCCCTCGAAGACGCCCCGGGCCTCGCCGAGCTCCTTGCCGCCCGAGACCTTGACCCGGTAGACGGCCGAGACGTAGGCCATCTGTCCGTCGTCGGCCGGCAGGAGCTCGTCGAGCGTGTAGGCGATGGCCAGGTCGACCCGGACCTCCAGGCCCTGGAAGGGGATGGCCAGCCGCCGTTCCTCGGTCCAGAAATCGCCCCGGGCGACGGGGTCGACCGGGAGCGTCGGGAAGTAGTCGCGCAGGATCTGGGGCAGGGAGATGTTGAAGGGATTGCCGCCGCCGACGGCCTGGGGATTGCGGATGGACTCGACCCGCCCGGTCCGGTTGAAGACGACCTCGAGGGGCTCGCCCTCGGTCGCGCCGAGCTTCTGGTTGAGGACGCGGTCGGGCAGGCGGGCGTTGATCTCGATGCCGGGCGATGTGAGGTCCGCGCGGACCGTGTCGCGGGCCGAGGCCCGCGACAGCAGCCGGATCTCGCCGCGCGAGTCGGCGTTGAGGGCCAGGTCCTTGCCCAGGAAGTTCTTGCCGTCGACGTTGACGACGCTCGACACGCTGTAGGTCAGGCGCGTGCCTTCGGCCGGGCCGAAGCGGAGCGCGACCTTGTCCTGGCCCGCCGCCGGAGCCGCCGGGACGGGGAGCAGTCCGGCGACGAGGACGGCCGCCAGGGCCGCCGGGAGCGCTCTCTTCATGGGACCTCTCTTTCGAACCCGGTCCGCCGGCCTAGAAGCCCGGATCGGCGATCCTCTTCTCCTGCCAGGCGCCGTATTTGGCGAGGAGCGGCCGGATCTCCGCCGCCTTGCCGACGACGACGAGAACGAAGTCGTCCTGGGGGAGGAGCGCCGCGGCCGCCGCCTTGAGAGCGGCCGGATCGAGCCGGCCGATCTCGTCGAGGTAGCGGTCGTATTCGTCGAAGCCGCGCTTGTAGAAAGCCAGCCGGACGTAAGCCGCGGCCTTGGATGCGTTGGTCTCGAGGGTCGGCGGGAACTGGCCGAGGATGTAGTTCCGGCCGCTCTCCGTTTCTTCGGCCGAGAAGCCCTCGCCGCCCCCCTTGCGGAGGAGGTCGAAGACGATATCGAGCATCTCGCCGATCTTGTCGTTCTTGGTATAGGAGCCGATCGTGAACAGGCCCCCGGCGGCCCAGGACCGGGCCGAGCTCGAGGCGCCGTAGGTCAGGCCCCTCTTGATCCGCAGCTCGGTGTTGAGCCAGGAGGTGAAGCGCCCCCCGAAGAGCGTGTTCATGGCCGACGCGGCGGCCGTGATCCGGTCGCCCCTGGCGTAGCCGGGGGCGCCGAGCGAGAAGTAGGCCTGGGTCGCGTCGGGTTTATCGACGAGCAGAAGCCGGCGGCCCTTGGGCCGGGGCAGGGCGGGGAGATCCGCCGCGGGAGCCGGGCCGGGCGGGTTGGCCATGCGGCCGAGGGTCCGCTCGAGGAGCGGCCGGAGCTCGGTCCTGTCGATGTCGCCGACGACGGCCGCCACGGCCCGGTCGGGCCGGAATCGCCGCCGGAACAGGTCCTTGACCGTTTGAACGGTCAGGCCGGCGAGCGACTCCTCCGTCCCGGAGGCCAGGCGGCCCATAGGGTGGGAGCCGAAATAGGCCTTCTGGAAATAATAGCGCACGGCCGCCCCGGGATTGTCCTTGGCCGCTTTGATCCCGTCGATCCTCAGGGCCCGCTCCTTCTCGAACTCACCGGCGGCGAAGGCCGGCTGGGTCAGGCAGGCGGCGGCGATCTCGAGGAGGCGGGGGAAATGCTCGGCCAGGGAATCCCCGGAGAGCTGGGCGTATTCCTCCGCCGCGCCGAAGGAGAGCGAGGCGCCCATGAAATCGAGGGCCTCGGCCAGAGCGTCGGCGTCCATCCCGCCGGCGCCCTTCATCAGCAGGGCCGCGGCCAGGCCGGCCGCGCCTTCGGCCCCGGCCGGGTCGAACGCCGATCCGGCGCCGCCGAACAGGATACGGAGGCTGACCAGCGGGACCTCGGCGCTCCTGAGGTGGTAGACGGTCAGGCCGTTCTTGAGGACGATCTTCTCCGGCGCGGGCAGCTGGCGGGCCGCCGCCAGGGGCAGCGCGGCAGCCAGGGCCAGGACGAGGACGCCGGCCAGGATCCTGCGCTCGAGGCGGTTCACTTCGCGCCTCCCTCGGGGATGAGCATCCCGACGGTCTTGTTGTCGGCGACGAAGACCTTGCGGGCGGCCTCGCGGACCCGTTCGATCTTGACGGCCGCGTAGTCGTCCATGACGGTGAAGAGACGGGCGAAGTCGCCGGCCACGAGCTCGGCCTGGCCGAGCCCGTCGGCCTTGCCCGAGATCGTCTGGAGGCCCCGGTAGAAGTCGCTGCGGACGATGTTCAGGGCCTTCTCGTACTCCCGGGGCGTGATGCCCTCGTCCCGGACCTTGTCCAGCTCCTCCTCGACGACCTTGTCGATGCGGTCGAGGTCGGCCCCGGGCCGGGGTTTGACGACGATCTGGAAGAGCTGCGGATCGATGGTCTCGGAGATGCCGCCGCCGACGTCGATGGCCAGCTCCTCCTCCCGGACGAGCCGCCGGTAGAGCCGGCTGCTCTCCCCTTCGAGGAGCGGCTTGGCCAGGATGGCCAGCGGGGCGAAGTCCGGGTCCTTATAGGCCGGGCCGTGCCAGACGGCCATGTAGGACGGCGCCTGGGCCTCCTTGCGGATGACCACGGTCTTCGTCCCCATCTGGGGCGGCTCGACCGTGGAGACGGGGGGCGGGGGGGGCGAGGCCTTTATGGTTCCGTAGTACTTGCGGACGAGCTCGAGCGTTTTCGCCGTATCGATGTCGCCGGCGACGACCAGGACGGCGTTGT
>JBFYNT010000154.1:0-2805 GCA_041304225.1 Candidatus Aminicenantota bacterium | reverse complement strand
AATTTTCCCATGAGGGGGAGGCCGGACGTCGAGGCGCCCAGCGACCGAAATCAGTAAGCCAGATCAGAGTCGGTCTTGCAGGGCGGGAACGGACATGCGTTTTGTCTTATAATGGACCAGGAATGGCCCAGCCCAAGGAGTTCTCCCCGGTCAAGCTCATCTGCGGCGTGATCTATAAAGAGGATGCGCTCTACGACGAGGTCCGGAGACGGCTCGAGGCGGAGTGGGGAAGGGTCGACTCCGAGGGCCCGGACCTGCCCTTCGACCTGACGGATTACTATGAGTCGGAGATGGGTCCCGGGCTGCGTCGCCGGTTCATGAGCTTCGAGCGGCTGGCGCGTCCCGAGACGCTGGCCGACGCGAAGCTGTGGACGATCGGGATCGAGGACGGGATGCGGCGGGAGACGGGCGGCGGGAGAAGGCCGGTCAACATCGATCCGGGCTATCTCACCGCCGCGGCGCTCATCATGGCCACGGCCAAGGATTTCTCCCACCGCGTCCCTCTCGGCCATGGGATCTACGCCCACCTCGAGTTCCTGTTCACGAGGACGGGGATCAAGGCGCTCGATTGGACCTATCCGGACCTGCGGCGTGATCCGGTCCAGGCCTATTTCCGCTCGGTGAGGGAAGCCTACCTGCGGCAGGCCGCCGTCCGACCGGTCTGAATCCCGGCCTCAGCCTTCCGGATGGAAGGCGGTGATGGACCGGAGCTTCTTGATGATCTCGGGCAGCTCCTTGAGTACCACGGCGACGTCCCCCTCCGAATTGGAGCGGCCGAGGGACATGCGGATCGACGAACGGGCGATCTCGGGACGCAACCCGATGGCCCGGAGGACGTGCGAGACCTCTTCCGACTCCTCGCTGCAGGCCGAGCCGGTCGAGACGTAGATCTCCTTGGTCGCCAGGGCCAGGAGGATGGCCTCGGCCTCGAGACCGGGGAACGCGAAGTTGAGCGTGCCCTTGACCCGCTCGGTCGGATGGCCGTTGAACCGCGCGCCCGGGATCCTCTCCTCGATGCCCTTCTTGAGCGTTTCGGCCAGGTGTTCGATCCGGGCCCTCTCCTTGCGGCCTTTCTCCTCCAGGATGCGGACCGCTTCCCCGAACCCGACGATGCCGGCCGTGTTCTCGGTCCCGGCTCTCAGGCCGCGCTCCTGTCGCCCGCCCCGGAGGAACGGGCAGATGGTCGTGCCGCGCCGGACATAGAGGGCGCCGACGCCCTTGGGCCCGTAGATCTTATGGGCCGAGACGGTCAGGAGATCGACGCCGAGCTTGCGGGCGTCGACGTCGATCTTGCCGAAGGTCTGCACGGCGTCGGTGTGGACGGGAACGCCACGCTCGTGGGCGATGCGGACGATGTCGGTGACCGGCTGGATGGTGCCGATCTCGTTGTTCGCATGCATGATCGAGACGAGGGCCGTTTTCGGGGTCAGCGCCGAGCGCAAATGGTCGAGGTTGATCGTGCCCCGCTCGTCGACGGGCAGATAGGTGACCTTGACGCCGCGCGCCTCCAGGGCCTTGCCCGCCTCGATGACGGCCGGATGCTCGATGGCCGAGGTGACGAACTCGTCCTTGCCGGCCGCTGCCTCGAGGGCCCCGAAAACGGCGAAATTATCGGATTCCGTCCCCGAGCCGGTGAAGTAGATCTCGCCCCGGTCGACGCCCAAGGCCCCGGCCACGCGCTCGCGGGCCTCGTTCATCAGCTCCTTGACCCGCCGGCCGATCGGGTAGAGGGAGGAGGGATTGCCGAAATGCTCCCGCAGGAACCAGGACATCCTCTCGGCGACCGCCGGGTCGACCGGGGTCGTCGCGTTATGGTCGAGGTAGATCATGGTCCTATTTTAGCAGAACGCCCGGAAAAAAAAGAGGGACCGCTCTCACCGGCCTGACGACCGGCGAGGACGGTCCCTCGATGAGCTCGGGCTTCAGCCCAGCTTGTCCTTGAGGATGCGAACGACCTCCAGCCCGGCCCGCTGCTGGCCCTCGGCGGCCGCGGCGCCGAGATGGGGGATGGGGATGACGTTGGGATGGTCGACGAGCGCGAAGTCCTCGGGCGGCTCCTTGTCGAAGACGTCCAGGGCCGCGGCCCGGACCTTGCCGCTCTCGAGGGCCGCGAGCAGGGCCTTCTCCTCGACGACCCCGCCGCGGGCGACGTTGACGATGATGACGCCGGCCTTGATCTTGGCGAATTCGGCGTCGCCCAGGATGGGCTTGGCCTGCTTGGGGACGTGGAGGGTGATGAGGTCGGCGGCGGCCAGGAGATCGTCGAGAGGGACCTGCTTCACCGCGAGCTCGGTCTTGATCGGGATGATGTCGTAGGCGACGACGGTCATGCCGAAAGCCAGGGCCCGTTTGGCCACCTCGTGCCCGATCCGGCCGAAGCCGATGATGCCCAGGGTCTTGCCGAAGAGCTCCGTGCCCTCGAGCGCCTTCTTCTCCCATTTGTGGGCCTTCATCGTCAGGATCGCCTTCCCGTGGTTGCGGACGGCCCCGAGCATGAGCCCGAAGGTGTGCTCGGCCACCGTGATGGAGGTGGCGGCCGGCGTGTTGGCGACGAAGATGCCCTTTTCCTTGGCCGCCTCGCGGTCGATGTTGTCGAGGCCGATCCCGGCCCGAACGAGGACCTTGAGCTCTCGGCCCGCCTCGACGACCGGCCGGGTGATGCGCGAGGCGCTGCGGACGACCACGGCGCTCACGCCGGGGACGGCCGCGATGAGCTCGGCCTCGCTCATACCCTTGGCGACGGTGATCTCGAATCCCGGAACGGCCCGGAGCTGCTCCAAGGCCGCTTTGTCCATGCCGTCGGCG
>JBFYNT010000153.1:0-17681 GCA_041304225.1 Candidatus Aminicenantota bacterium | reverse complement strand
TCCTCGGCAAGAAGGAACAGATCGACGCCTCCAAGGCCGTCCGGGCCGAGATCGACAAGGCCCTCGAGCTCGATCAGACGATCCACCTCGCCTGGCACGCCCTGGGCCGTTGGCACCGGCGGATGGACGAGATCGGCGGCATGAAGCGGGCCCTGGGCAGCCTTATCTACGGGTCCATCCCGAAGGGCTCTTACGCCGAGTCCGAAAAGGCCCTGCGGAAGGCCATCGAGCTCCATCCCGAGTACGTCAACCACTACCTCGAGCTCGGCCGGACGCTCGTCGCCCTCAAGAAGTACGACGAGGCGCGCGGCTCCTTCCAGCAGGCCCTCGACCTGCCCAAGACGACCTCCAAGGACGACGTCATCAAGGCCGAGGCCAAGACGGAGCTCGACGCGCTGGCGGCCAAAAAGAAATAGCGGCCCGCTCCCCGCGGGCGCCTATTCGGAAAAGACCTGGGCGGTGAAGACCTCGATCTTCGCCCCTTTCTTCCACTCGTCGGGGGGCAGGCCCGCCTTCAGACAGCCGTGGCGCAGGAAGGTCTCCCGGTCCCAGCCGTGTTCGACCGGGACCTGGGGCAGGAGCAGTCCCTTGTTATAGCCCTTCGAGACGATGATGCCGTGGCGGCCGACCACGACCTCCGCGGGATCGGAGACGGGCTCGGGCGGTCCCAGGACGGAGATCTCGATGCGGAGGCGGCCCAGCTCGTCGGGACCGATCGGCTCGAACCGCGTGTCCTGGCTGGCCGCGGCCACGGCCATCTCGACAATGCTCTCGTCGAGGCGTTTGACCGGCAGGGGATAGCCGATGCAGCCGCGCAGGTCGCCGCCGACGGTCAGGGTGACGAACGCGCCCCGCTTTTCGCCGAAGACGCCTTTCGCGGCGGGCGGGCGGAGACGCTCCCCCGCGCGGAAGTAATGTTCGAGGGCCCGGCGGGCCAGGTCGAGCGAGGCCCGCTCCTCCTCGCGGGACAGGGGTTCACTCACGGGCCTTCTCCTTTCCCGCCGGCGCGAGCCCTACGGGATCCAGGACAAAGCCCCGTTCGAACTCGACGACGGACGGACGGATAGCCTGCGTCCGGGCCGGGCCGGACAGGCGGAGGAAGAGCTTGCCGTACCAGGCCGGTCCCCGGACGGCCTTCAGGAACGCGGCCGTCGGGCGGAAGGCGAACAGGCCGATGGTCCTTCCCGGCCAGACGCCGTCGAGCCCGGCGAGCAGGCGCTCGTCCGGCGCGGCCCGGCCGTCCCCGGCCGGGAAGGCCTTTTCGACGATGAACCGGGGGCCCCGGCGGTGTCCGACGAGCACGCCCCAGGCGCCCGGCTTCGGCCGGAAGACCGCCAGGGCCTCGAACTCGCGCCGGGCCTCGGGCGTGAGAAACGCGTCCATGGCCCGATTATAGCATCGCCCGGACGTGTTGACTAATCTCGAGCTTTGGCATTACTATGGGCCGGGGAAAGCGATGAAGTACGAGATCGTCGTCGTCGGCGCGCTGGACACCAACTGCTACCTCGCCTACTGCGAAGAGACGCGGGCCTGCGCCGTCGTCGACCCTGGCGCCGAGCCCGAGAAGATCATCGCCGCGATCGCCGACCTGGAGCTCAAGCCGGTCCTGGTCCTCAATACCCACGGCCACGTTGACCACATCGGGGCCAACAGCGAGATCATCCGGAAATACGCCGTGCCGCTGGCCATGCACGCCGCCGACACGGACATGCTCCAGGTCAGCGATTTCATCGAGCTCAGCCTGCTCCTCGGGGCCCGGAATTCCCCGCCGCCGGACCGCCTGCTCGTCGAGGGCGACGAGATCGCCATCGGCCGGACCTCGCTCCGGGTCATCCACACGCCCGGGCATACGCCCGGGAGCATCGGCCTCGTCCACGGCGGGCTCCTCTTCTCGGGCGACACGCTGTTCTGCGGCGGCGTCGGCCGGACCGACCTGCCGGGCGGCTCCTGGAAGGACCTCGAACGGTCGATCCGGGAGCGCATCCTGACCCTGCCCGGGGAGACCCTTGTCCTGCCCGGTCACGGGCCGTGGACCACTGTCGAACAGGAGCGTCTCTCCAATCCCGTCCTGACATGAAGCCGCCCGCTTCCTCGCCCGAGGACGCCCTCCGTCTCTTCCTCGAGTACCTGGCCGTGGAGAAGGGCCTCGCGCGCAACACCGTCCAGTCCTACGAGCGCGACGTCCGCAAGCTCGTCGCCCACCTGAAGCCGGGGCGGACGCCGCTTCACGGCGTCACCGAGGACGTCCTGACCGGCTTCGTCCGCAAGCAGAGCCAGGGAGGCCTCTCGGCCCGGTCCCTGGCCCGGCTCATCTCCGCCCTGAGGTCCTTCTTCCGGTTCCTCGTCCTCAGCGGCTTAGTCAAACGGGACCCCTCGGCCCGGTTGACGACGCCCTCCACTTGGCTGGCCCTGCCCAAGTTCCTGACCGTCGAGGAGGTCGAGGCCCTGCTCAAGACCCCCGACGCGACGAAGGCCCGCGGCGTCCGGGACCGGGCCATGCTCGAGGTCCTCTACGGAGCGGGGTTGCGGGTCTCCGAGCTGGCGATGCTGAAGGCGGCCGAGGTCAACCTCGAGGACGGTTTCCTCGTCTGCCGGGGCAAAGGCGGCAAGGAGCGGATCGTGCCCCTCGGCCGGTCGGCCTGCGACGCGGTCAAGCGCTGGCTCGCCGAGGCCCGGCCGCTCGTCGACGAGGACGGCCGGGAAGAGCTTTTCCTGTCGCGGCGGGGCCGCCCCTTCACCCGCCAGGGCCTGTGGAAGCTCCTTCGCCAGCACGCCGTGACGGCCGGCCTCGGCGCCAAGATCAGTCCCCACGTCCTGCGGCATTCGTTCGCGACGCACCTGCTCGAGCGGGGGGCGGACCTGCGCTCGGTCCAGCTCATGCTCGGGCACAGCCAGATCACGACGACGCAGATCTATACGCATGTCAGCCGCGAGCGGCTCCGCCGGGTCTACGACAAGTTCCACCCCCGGGCCTGAGGGGCGTCAGCGCATGGCCAGGCCGACGACGGCTTCCACGGCGTGGCGGCTGGAGAAGCGGTAGCGGGGATCGGCGAGCGGGATCGCGCGCGTCCATTCCCAGGAAAAACTCCGTTCGGCCTTCCGTCTCCCGAGGTCCTCGGCCGGAATGACCACGCGGTTCGACCCCCGGAACACGTTGTCATCGTAATGGTAGCCGGGCAGACCGTCCGGCGGGGTCGCCGACCGGGGCAGGTCGAGCCGGGCTTTGACGGGATATTCGTGGAGCGGCACGGACAGGGCGCCGTCCAGGACGAAGTCGAATTCGAGGGACCTTCCGTCCCTCAGGATGTAGTTGAGACGCAGGTCCGGCGCGGGCGTGTCCGGGACATCGGGATGTGCGTCCAGCCCCGGAGCCCCGGCCTTCTCCGACAGGCGCCACTCCAGGACCTCGGTCTTGAGGTGGACGAGGAGGAAGTCGTCCTCGTCCGGCTCCAATCGCCCCACCCAGCGGGCCCGGAAAGAATAATCGCCGTCGACCGGGGCGCCTTTCGCCCGATCGCTTATTCGGTATTCCCCTTTGACGGAAACGAGGAGCCGGACCTCCCACCAGTCGGGGCCCTCGTCCGCGCGGACCGGGGCAGAGGCCGTTCCCGAGGCCAGGGACAGGCCCAGGAAGAGGAGCGCCCCGGCCAGGGGGCCCTTGAGGCGCCGTAAAGAACCTTTTTCCATGACCGTCCGTATCTCCTGGGGACACCCCTATTCTACAGGGACCGGGGGCTCTTGACAAACGCTCCCGAAGGGCGTATCTTGGGAAAAACTCGAAAGTACACGAAATAGACTCATAAGTTCACCGGACACTCCTGGCCGCCGCCGACTAAACCGAGAAAGCCGAAAGCAATGAAATCCGCCGATCTCCTGAGAGAGCGCGAGCAGCGCCGCCGGGCCTATTACCGTGAGGCCATCCTCCACGCCGCGGAGCGGGTCATCCTGCGCAAAGGCTACAGCGCCACGACGATGGACGACGTGGCCCGGGAGGCCCGGCTGTCCAAGGCCACGATCTACAAGTACGTCCCCGGCAAGGGCGTCCTGCTGTTCGAGATCCTGAGCCACTACTTCGACGGCCTCCGGCACAAGATGGAGGCCATCGCCTCCGGGCCCGGGACGGCCGGCGAACGGCTGACGTCGGCCATCCGCATGGCCCTCAGCGAATCCGAGTCCAAGCAGAGCCTCACGCGAGTGCTGTGGATGGACAAGTCGATGCTCAAGCTCATGCGCATCTTCGCCGCGGCCGCCGGGAAGACCGGGCAGGCCTCGACCGCCGACCGGAAGAGGCTCGGCCAGCTCCTCGAGAAGCGCCAGGCGCTGAACAGTGTCGGGGAGCGGATCTTCATCGACGGCGTGGCCTCCGGCGAGTTCCGGCCGCTCGATGCCCGTCAGGCCGTGGCCTTCCTCGAGGCCGTGGTCGAAGGCTACGCCCATCTCCATTTCTGGAAGAGCGACGGTCCGGCCTCGGCGGACGCGGGGGACGAGCTGGCCCGATTCGTCCTCGACGGCATCCGGAACCCCGAACGAACCCCGAAGGAGAATTGACATGAGGAAGACAGCCTTCCTGACGATCCTGACGCTGCTGGCCATCCTCGCGCCGGCCGTTCTCTCCGCCCAGGAGCCCAAGCCGACGGTCGTCCTGACCGTCGAAGAGGCCATCGCCATGGCCCTGCAGCAAAACCCCTTCCACCTGGCCTCCCGGGAGAAGATCGCCCAGGCCCGGGCCGGCGTCCGCCAAGCCGTATCGGGCTTCCTGCCGACGCTCAACGCCCAGGGCTCCGACACCCTGGACGAGAAGCTCTTTGTCCTCGAGTTCCCGTCCATGGTCCCCGGCGAGCCGCCGACGCGGATGACCATCGACTTTACCAAGGACTACCAGATGGCCTTTTCCTTCGGCCTGCCCCTCTACGCCGGCGGGCGTCTGACCGCCGGCTACCGGCAGGCCGGCTACGGGCTCAAGGCCAGCCAGGAATCGGTCCGCCTGTCCGAGCAGGAGACCGTCCTCGAAGCCAAGCGGGCCTTCTACGGCTACCTGCTGGCCAAGGAATTCTCGGCGGTGGCCGAGGAAGGCCTGGCCCTGGCCGAGAAGTTCATGGAGAACGTCAAGAACCTTCACGCCGTCGGCATGGCCTCGAAGTTCGACCTCCTCCGCTCGGAGGTCCAGGTGGCCAACCTCAAGCCGCAAGCCATCCGGGCCCGCAACAGCGTCGACGTGGCCGCGCTCGGCCTCAAGACCGTCTGCGGCATCGACCTCGACGTCCCGGTCGAGGTCAAGGGCGAGCTCGTTGCGCCGCCCCTCGACGCCGAGGCCCGCGACGTCGTCGCGGAGGCCCTGGAGCAGAGGCCGGAGATCCGCCAGCTCGACTACCAGCGGAGCATGGCCGGGGAATCGCTCAAGATCGCCCGCGGGTCCGTCCTGCCGACCCTGGCCCTCGGCGGCCAGTACAGCGTCTGGGCGGACGCCCTGAACTTCCGCAAGGGCACCTGGCAGAACTACTATACGATCAGCCTGTCGCTGTCGCTGCCCATCTTCAACGGTTTCGAATCGCGGGCCCGGATCGGCCAGTCCAAGGCCGCCCTCCGCGAGCTCGATTGGACGCGCAAAGGCCTGTCGAACGCCATCGCCTTCGAGGTCCGCCAGTCCGTCCTCAACCTCAACCAGGCCCGGGAAACCCTGCTCTCCCAGGAGAGGAATGTCGAACAGGCCCGCGAGGCCGTCCGCATCGCGGAGCTCAATTACGCGGAAGGGCTGGCCACCAACCTGGACGTCTCGACGGCCCAGGTGGCCCTGAGCCAGGCCCGGACCAACTATTCCCAAGCGCTCTATGACTGCGTCATCTCGCAGGCCCAGCTCGAAAAGGCCGTCGGCCGGAGCCGGTCCGAGAGCCGCTCGAACTAACGGAGGAACCATGAACACGCCCCACATCGCCAAAAAGCTCGCCGTCGCCGCCCTGGCCGCGGCCGTCGTCCTCGCCGCCGCCTGCTCCAAGGAAGCCGCGAAGACCTCCGCCGACCAGGCCTTCGGCGCCGCGCCGGTCAAGATCTTCAAGGCCGCCCGCGAGCGGATCACCGAGAAGATCACCTACACCGGGACGCTCGAGGCCCTGGACAAGATCAACATCACGCCCGAGACCGGCGGCAAGATCGCCCGCATTTACGTCGAGCCCGGCGACCGCGTCGCCAAGGGCCAGCTCCTGGCCGAGCTGGAGACGGAATCCATCCGTCTCCAGGTCAGGCAGGCCGAGGCCGGCGTGGCCGTGGCCGAGGCCGGCTATGCCGACGCCCTCAAGAACAAGGAGCGCATGGACCGGCTGCTCAAGGAGAGCGCCGTCTCCGCGCAGCAGTCGGAGAAGATCCAACTGGCCTTCGATGCGGCTACCGCCCAGCTCGAACAGGCCCGGGCCGGCCTCAACCTGGCCCGGCACGCCCTGGACCAGTCGCTCATGAAGGCCCCCTTCGCCGGCGTTATCGCCTCGAAGAACGCCGAGGTCGGTGATGTCATCAATCCGATGATGGGCGGCGCGTATGGCGGCGGGGCCGGCGGCGTCCTGACCCTCATGGACTATGCCACGATCAAGCTGGCCGTGGCCGTCTCGTCCGAGGACATCGGCCGCGTCCGCAAGGGCCAGGAAGCCGTCCTGCGGGTCGGCTCGCTCCCCGGGCGCGAGTTCCGCGGCGTCGTCCGCGTCGTCAACCTGACCGCCGACGCGCAGAACAAGAAGTTCGGCGTCGAAGTCCATATCGACAATTCCGACGCCTCGCTCCGGCCGGGCACCTTCGGCGACCTCGTCTTCGAGGTCCAGTCCCACGAGAACGCCCTGGTCGTCCCGCAGTCGGCCATCCTCGAGAACACCTACGTCTACGTCGCCGAGGGCGGCAAGGCCGTCCGGAAGAACGTCACGCTCGGCATCCAGAACACGACGATGGTCGAGATCCTCGGCGGCCTCGGCGACGGGGAATCCGTCATCGTCGAGGGCAATTACGGCCTCGAGGAAGGCTCGCCGATCCAGGTCCTCGAAGAGGTGAAGAAGTGAAGCTCCCCGAATTCTCGGTCAACCGCAAGGTCACCGCGTCCATGATGGCGGCCATCCTGGTCGTCCTGGGCGCCATCTCGTTCACGAGGCTGGGCCTCGATTTCTTCCCCGACCTCGAGTTCCCGACGGTTTCGGTCATCACGACCTATTCGGGCGCCGCGTCCGAGGACATCGAAAACGTCCTGACCCGGCCCCTCGAACAGGTCGTGAGCTCCGTCAACCGGGTCAAGAAAGTCACTTCCCAGACGACCGAGGGCGTCTCGGTCATCAGCGTCGAGTTCGAGTGGGGCACCAACCTCGACTTCGCCGCCCAGGACATCCGCGACCAGATCGGGCTCTACGAACAGTACCTCCCGGAAGAGGCCGGCGAGCCGCTGGTCATGAAGTTCAGCTTCAGCTCGTTCCCGGTCATCTTCTACGGCATCACCAGCGACCTGCCGCCCATGAGGCTCAAGACGATCGTCGAGGACGAGGTCGCGCCGCGCCTCGAGCGCATCGACGGCGTCGCTTCGGCCCGGGTCTTCTCCATGGACGAGCGCGAGATCCTGGTCGACGTCGACCGGGCCGCCCTGGAGAGCCGCGGCCTGACCCTCGACCAGATCCGCATGGCCCTGGGGGCGGAGAACCTCAACCTGCCGGCCGGGAGCCTCGTCGAGCGCCACTCGGAGGTCCTCGTCCGGACCATGGGCGAGTTCAAGGACCTCGACGACATCCGCCGGACCGTCGTCGGCATGACGGCGAAGGGCGAGCCCGTCTACGTCTCGGACGTCGCCGAGGTCAAGGACACCCTCAAGGAGATGCGCTACTCGGCGCGGATCCAGGGGCAGAACGGCGTCTACCTCATCGTCAGCAAGCGCTCCGGCGCCAACACCCAGATCGCCAGCTCGGCCGTCAAGTCGGAGATCAAGAAGCTCATCGGGACCATCCCCGGCAATCCCGTCTTCCACGTCGCCATGGACCAGGGCGACATGATCGAGCAGGCGACCAGCAATACGATCGCCAACGCCTGGGTGGGCGGCCTCCTGGCCATCCTCCTCATCTTCCTCTTCCTGAGGAACTGGCGGCCGACATTCGTCATCAGCTTGGCCATCCCCCTGTCCGTCATCACCACCTTCATCGCCCTCTACGCGGCCGGCTACACCCTCAACCTGCTGACCCTCGGAGGCCTGGCCCTGGGCGTCGGCATGCTCGTCGACAACGCCATCGTCGTCATCGAGAACGTCTACCGGCATCTCGAGGAGGGGGAAGGAGCCGACCAGGCCAGTATCGCCGGGGCCACCGAGGTCGGCATGGCCATCACGGCCTCGACCCTGACCACGATCGCCGTCTTCTTCCCCATGATCTTCGCCTCGGGCATCACCGGCAAGATGACCCAGGCTCTCGGCTTGTCCATCGCCTTCTCCCTCCTGGCCTCGCTCTTCGTCGCCCTGACCGTCGTTCCCCTGTCCACGGCCCTCCTCTTCCGCTCGAAGAAGAGCCTCATGTCCATCGCCAAGGCACCCGAGGAGCGCCAGTTCGCCAAGGCCAAAGCGTTCTACCGGAAGTGGCTCGACAAGGCCCTCCACCACCGCCGCTGGGTCCTCGGCGGGGCCATCCTGTCCCTCGTTCTCTCCCTGGCCATCGTCCCTTTCCTGGGCACGGAGTTCATCCCCGCCCAGGACATGGATATGATCATGCTCAAGGTCCGCATGCCCGTCGGCACGTCCCTCGAGGAGACGGACCGGGTCGTCGGACTGGTCGAGAACATCATGGCCAAGATGCCCGAGATCACGATGATCTCGGCCCAGTCCGGCTCCCAAAGCGAGCAGGACGCCGGCGACTCGGCCTCGAGCTTCTCCAACTCGGGCACGCACGAGGGGTTGCTGTGGGTCGGGCTGGTCAAGCGCGACAAGCGGAAAGAGTCCGACAAGCAGCTCCTGGAGCGGATCCGCCGCCAGCTGCCCAGCCTGCGCGGCGTCCGGTTCGAGGCCCTGGACATGAGCCAGTCGATGATGGGCGGCTCCGCGGCCCCGGTCGAGATCAAGCTTTTCGGCAAAGAGCTCTCCACGCTGGAGAGCCAGGCCGACCAGATCGTCCGTCTGATCACGGGGGTCGAAGGGGTCCGCGACCTCACCCACAGCCTGGCCGCCGGCAAGCCCGAGGTCCAGATCAAGATCGACCGCGAGCGGGCCTACCGGCTCGGCCTGTCCGTCTACCAGGTGGCCAACACCGTCCAGACGGCGACGCTCGGCCGGGTGGCCACGCGCTTCCGCGAGGGCAGCGACGAGATCGACGTCCGGCTCCGCTTCAAGGAACAGTACCGGGACAGCCTGGACGAGGTCCGCAGCATCCCGCTCCGGACGGGCTCGGGCCAGACGGTCTACCTCGAGCAGGTGGCGGACATCACGTCCGGCCAAGGCCCCATCCGGATCGACCGCGAGAACCAATCGCGCCGCGTCACCGTGACCGCCAACATCGCCGGCCGCGACCTGGGCAGCGTCGTCCGGGAGATCAAGGGCCGGCTGGCCGGCTTCGAAAGGACCCTGCCGCCGGGCTACTTCCTCGAGTACGGCGGCTCCTATGAAGATATGCAGGAGGCCTTCCTCATCCTGGCCGCCGCCTTCGCCCTGGCCATCCTGCTGGTCTACATGATCATGGCCTCCCAGTTCGAGCACTTCACGCACCCCTTCATCATCATGTTCACGGTGCCCTTGGGGATCATCGGCGTCATCATCGGCCTGCTCGTCACCGGAAGGACGATCAGCATGGCCGCCCTGGTCGGGGTCATCATGCTGGCCGGCATCGCCGTCAACAACGGCATCGTCATGATCGACTACATCAACCAGCTCATCAAGCGCGGGGTGGACAAGAGGGAGGCCGTCCTGCAGGGCGCGACGACGCGTCTGCGGGCCGTCCTACTGACCGCCCTGACGACCATCCTGGGCACGCTGCCCATGGCCTTCTCCCGGTCCTCGGGCTCCGAGTTCCGGGCGCCGATGGGCGTCGCCATCGCCTTCGGCCTGACCGCGACGACTGTGCTGACGCTTTTCGTCATCCCGGTCATCTATAGCGTTGTCAACAAGATACGATTCAAGGAAAAGAGAGCAGCGGCCTGACGGCCGGTCCGCGCGAACGGACGATACGGGCGGGTTCCCCGGCGGGGACCCGCCTTTTTTTTCAGGCCTTGTATTTCAGGAAGGCTCCGATCTCGCCGTAGCGGTCGAGCTTCGACGGCGGCGTGATGTGCTTGACCGTCCCGCCGCGCTTGAGCACGGTCTCGATGGCCTCGTCGACCACGTCCTGGACGATCTCCGTCTTCTTGTCGCAGACCGGGCACTTGGGCTCGGTCAGGTAGAGGATCCGGTGGGTCGGGCAGATCCGGCCCGGCTTGGAGAAGTTGTGGGTCACGACGAGCGTTTGGACCTCATACTGGTTGAGCCTGTGGATGGTGTCGCGGAGGCCCGACGCGGCCAGCCCGCCGCGCTCGATCTCGGCGACGAGCCTGCGGACGGTCTCCTCCTCCTCGGCCTTCTTGAGCTTGGCCTCGACCTCCAGGACCTCCTGGAGGACCTTGGCCGGGGAGTCGCCCACGCGGGCCTTGAGCCGGGCCTTGAGCCGGTCTCGGAGATAGGCGTGGAGGTGGGGCTCGAAGTCGGGGCAGTGATTGTCCTCGCAGCCGATGAAGAGCCATTCGAAGGGGTGCTTCTTGCTGAGGTCGAAGGTCCGCTGGGCCGTCCGCTTGAAATGCTCCTGGAGGTGGGCGTCGATGTGGCGCTCGATCCTCTTGGCCGCGGTGCCCTCGAAACCGCCCTCGCGGACCCGGCTGGGGACGTCGCTCTCGAGCTCGTCGAGGAGGCGGATCTCGTTCATCGCGACGTCGTACCAGCGGGCCTCGCGGCGGCTGATGAGCAGGGCGCAGACGGAGCTGTATTTTTCCAGGATGGCCGCCAGCGGCCGGATGTAGAAGTTGGTGTCGAAGATGACCCGGTTGCGGGGCCCGTGGGGGAGCTCCAGGGCGTGCCAGAACTTCTTCTGGCTGTGGGAGAAGAAAGCCAGGCCGGCCGCGTTGGAGGAGGCCAGGGCCTGGGCGCCGTGGTCGGCGATGAGATCCAGGTCGCCGAGCAGGGAGTCGGTCCGGCCCTTGGCCGCGCCGAGCGCGCAGGCCCGGGCCCGGGCCTCGCTGAGGAGGTTTTTCAGGGCGAGCTGGATCTCTTTCTTGGTCAACCGGCTCTTGTCCGCGTCCAGGTAGAACGACGTCACGAGATCGCCCTGGGCCTTGAACTTGGCCAGGGCCTCGATCTGGGAACGGCTCTGTAATTTCATACATCCTCCTAGAGAGATATTAGGCGGGTTTTACAGAAAACGGGGAGAAGGCCGAAGCGGGGATCCATCAACATCCCCACAATAGGCGCGCGGGGGGTGTTTGTCAAGCGGCCCTCGGGCTATCCTCTCAGGGGATCCCCCCTGCTACGCTCGCTTTATTCCCGGTTTTCGGCCGCTGGAGTCCTCGGGGGATCATCTCCGCTCGCTGCCGTGATTCTTCACGCCGTTCCGTTCGTCGAACTCGGCGCCAAAACAACTCGCTCGGCTTGCGCTAAGCCTCGCTCAAACACGTTTTGGCGGTTTCCAGGGAAACTTCCCTCATCCGGCTCCGGACCTGCTAAATCACGGCCGATGCTCGCTCCGATGACCCCCTCGGTCTCTCATCCGCGGCCTCACCCGGAATTAGGCGTCCGCATGGGGAACCCCTCTCGACGACAGCCCTCGGGCGAGAATCGGAGGAATAGGTCAGAGGCTTTACCTGAAGACCCGAAATCGCTATAATAGGGCCCCTTGAGTGCGGAAGTGGCGGAATTGGCAGACGCGTAAGCCTCAGGAGTTTATGGCCGCAAGGTCTTGGGGGTTCGAGTCCCCCCTTCCGCACCACCCCCCCTTTCCCCCGTCCCTTGATAATTCCTCGCCCGAGGACTACCTTAGATGGCGAAAGGACGAGAATCCGATGAGAACCTGTCCCCCCGCCAAGACCGTCGTCCCCGCGCTCGCCGCCCTGGGCGCCCTGGGCCCGTTCCTGCTCGCGGCCGCCGGCCTTCTGGCCGTCACCGCCTGCGGGACCTACCAGCTCGAGCGCAAGCTCGCTCCGGCCCACTACGACTTCCTGTCCAAGGTCGGGTACATCATCACCAAGGAGGAGCGCAAGATCTTCCTCGAACTCCCCGCGGACGGCCGGGACGATTTCATGGAGGAGTTCTGGAAGAGGCGCGACCCCGATCCCGACACCGCCCTCAACGAGTACCGGCTCGAGTACGAGCAGCGGGTGGAGCGGGCGGGCCAGCTCTTCCACGGCGAGGGCCGGTCCGGCTGGCAGACCGACCGCGGCCGCATCTACATCCTCTTCGGGCCGCCCTCCGAGCGCCAGACCAACCCCATGGACGCGGGCGGCTACTGCCGGGAGGTCTGGTACTACGGCAGCTTCCCCGTCCTCTTCATCGACGAGCACTGCGCGGGCAACTTCGTCCTGCGGGCCATCAACCTGGAGCACCTCCAGGAGCTCAACATCGCCCAGGGCCACTTCCAGAAGACGTTCAACCAGGACAAACGGCTCTTCGACTACGAAGTGAACATGCAGAAGGTCCGGTCCGAGGCGGACGTCTTCGAGGGCAAGGTCTTCGTCGACGTCCCCTACAACACGATCTGGTTCGACTTCAAGAACGGCCGGCTGGAGACGACCTTCGACGTCCGGCTGGAGATCTCGGACGAAGCGGGCCATCCCGTCTGGGACGCCGAGGGCTCGTTCCCGCTGGCCCTCGAGGAGCGCGAGCTCAGCGCGAACCGCAAGGGCCGCTTCCGCATGGAGTTCACCGTCGTGCTCGACAAGGACCTCGACACGCTGAGGACGAAGAAGCTCCGGATGGACATCACGGTCAAGAGCGCGGCCGAGGGCGAGGGGCTGAAGAAGGCCGTCGAGTTCCGGCTGAAGTCCTAGAACCTCAGGTTCAGGTTGAAGCGGATGACCCGCGTTCCCCACTGCGGCTTGAAAACGTTGTAGGCGGCGCTTACGACGCGCGTGCCCGTGCCCGCGCCCTCCCCGTCGGGAGCCCAGGTCCCGCCGTCGTTGAGATCGAGCGTCCGGTACGTGTCGCCGAGCAGGTTGAAGACGTCGACCGAGACGGCGAAGGGGACGCGACCGGCCTTGGCGAACTCCTTCTCGATCCTCAGGTCCAGGGTCTTCCACCAATCGTAGCGCCGTGAGCCCGGGCTCTCCAGGTAGACCGTGACGGGCGTCGCGGTGGCTCCGTGGGCCGCGGCCCAGTCCGCCGGCGGGATGATCGTCACCGTGCGGGCCCAGGGCGTGCCGCTCTGGGCCTTGAGGAGGACGCTGGCGAAGAACCCCCCGCCGAAGTGGACCGTTCCCGCCAGGCGGGCGACGAACGGCCGGTCCTGGAGGAGGACGTCGGTCGCCGAGATGTTGGTGAAGGCGTTGGGCGTCAGCAGGACCGGGGAGTTGCCGGCGCTCCAGCGGGAGGCCACGGTCGTCGTCCCCGTGGCCCGGTTCCAGGCCAGGGACCCGAACAGCTGCCAGTTGTGCGAGAACCTCTTGTGGAAGGAGAACTCGACGCTCCGGTACTTGGCCGTGAGCTCGGGCACGTTCTCGATGCGCTCGAAGAGGTCGGGGGCCGTGGTCGAGCGGAGATAGGCGGTCACCGGGACGTCGGCGTATCCGTCCGCGCCCGGCACAACGGTCGAGAAGGGGACCCACCAGCCGTCCGGGGCCTCGTCGAGCCGCCACCAGCGGGCCCCGGTCGAGGGATCGAAGACGACGTGCCCGATGTTGTTCGTCGAGCGCCGCTCGATGTACCGGGCGGAGAGGGTGAAGTCGCGGGCGACCTGCTGTTCCAGGCCGGCCGTCCACTCCTCGATGACGGGGGCTGTGAGGTCGGGATCGACGGCCTGCCGGAAGAACTCGATCTTGTAGACGCGGAAGTCGTAGGAGACGAGCGTATAGGAGTCGGCCGTGTCGACGAGGCCGTCGCCATCCTCGTCGTACCAGACGAAGTCGTGGGAGGCCAGAGGATCGATGGGGGACAGGTCCTGGGAATAACCGAGCCCCAGGTACTCCGGGAGCCGGGCCCAGGAGCCCTTGAGGACCGTCCGTCCGCTGCCGAAGAGGTCGATCGCCAGGCCCGCGCGGGGCGACAGGGTGTTCCAGACGATGGCTTTCTCCCACGCGGCGAGGTTGACCGTGCTGTAGAGGTTGTAGCCCATGAGCGGATCGATGAGGGTGCTGCCCACGTAGGTGCTGACGGAGTTGCCGCTCGCGCCCTTGGAAACGGACGCGAAGCGGGCGTCGGACCGGTCGAAGCGGAGGCCGCCCGAGAGCGAGATGCGGCCGCCGATCTTGATCGTGTCCTGGGCGTAGGCCCCGATCCGCTTGAGCTCGCGCTTGAGCGTCATCGCGTCCTCGGCCGCCGGCGCGATGTAGAACCCGACGAGGCCCCAGCCGACCGTCTCCCCGGAGACCGGCGAGACGGCCGTTCCGTAGGTGTAAGGGCTGCCGGCCGCGTAGTTGTGGACGAGGTTGTCGGCCTTCCAGGTCTCGGACGTCGTGTAGGTCGTCTCGTAGTCGCCGCCGAGGACGATCTCGTGGAACATGCCCAGGAAGCCGTCCTGGAACCGGGTGACGGACGTGCCGACCCGCATGCGGTTGGCCTTCTCGCGGTCGTTGACCGAGCCGCTGCCCCAGCGGCGCCCGGTGATGACGTCGTAGTATTCGGGCTTGGAGGTCCCCAGGTCGCTGAGGATGAGCGGCTGCGCGTACTTCGCGTAGCCCAGGGAGAGGTCGATGCGGGTGCCCTGGTTGACGGCATAACTGCCGCCGAAGCGGGCCCGGAAGAGGTGCTCGCCGTCGAGCGCGCGGGTCGCCGCTTCCGGACGGAGGGCGTCGATCTCCGCCTCCGAGACGGGCTGGTCGACGTTGGAGAAGCCGAACTCCAGAACGCCCTTGAACGCGTTCAGGACGTTCATCTGCATCTTGAACAGGCCCGATAGGTCGCGGTTCGCGAAGTCGAAGACGAAGTTCCGTCCGCCGGCGGGGTCGGTCCAATACCGGTAGGGCGTCCGGTAGCCCAGCGTCCGGTAGCGGACGTTGGCGAAGATCCAGGCCATGTCCTCGAGCAGGGGGGCGCCGTAGGTCAGGGACAGGTCGTGCTCACGCTTGAGCGAGAGGGGTTCCGCCCCGCCCATCTCGGCGATCTCGTCCGCATTCCAGAGGGAGTCGACCAGCCCCTTGCCGGAGACGCCGTAGGACAGGCTGCCCATGGTCGCGCCCACCCCGGGGTGATGGAGGATGTTGACGTAAGCACCCTGGGCGGGCCCGGCCTCGACCGGATGCCCGGCGGTCTCGACGACGACCTCGTCGATGATGTCGACGTTGATCGGGCCGAAGGCCCGGGCGTCGACGGGGTGGGTGACGATGACGCCGTCCGCGACCAGGACGTTGGTCGTGACCGGGGCGCCCTGGAGGGAGGCCCGCATGCCGGGCCTGTCGTTCTCGAAGACCAGACCCGGGACGAGGCCCAGAAGGGCCGTGAAATCGCGGGCCAGGGGCAGCCGGGTGATGAGGTCCTTGTCCAGGACGACGGTCGTCCGCGCGGAGTCCCGGTCCAGGGGCGGGCCGGGCCGCCCGGCCGTGGGCTCCTCCTCGATCTCGGTCGGCTGCATCCGGAAGTCGAGCGAGACAGTCATCCCGGCCGACAGGGCCACGCCTTCGACGGTGACGGTCTTGAATCCCGGCATCTCGGCGACGACCTTGTACCTCCCGGGCACCAGGCCCGAGATGGCGTAGCGCCCCGATTTCGAGGTGATGTAGTTGGCCACGCCGATAGCGGCCGGCGAGGTCACGTAGAGGTAGGCCCCCGAGAGGGGGGCGCCCTTGTCGTCGACGATCCGGCCCTTGAGGGAGCCGTCGGGGCCCGCGGCGGCGGGAAGGCAGAGAGCGAGCAGGACCGCGACGGCGGCCAGCGCGGCGGGGATTTTCCTGGTCAAAACGGCCTCCTTGGTCTCTGTCTTCACCGTACTTTTATATTTTGTTCGTTGGGGATTGTCAAAGCAATTAACTCCCGATCCCCCCGTATCGTTCCCGGCGGCCCGGAGCCGCCACCGGCCCCTCATCCCCGTCGCCCGGCCGCTAGACGGGCCCAGGCGGCGGCCCCCACCAGGCCGGCGTCGTTGCCCAACGCGGCTTTCTCGATCCGGCACCCCGCGAAAGAGAGGGGATTGGACCGCCGGCGGGCCTCCTCGACGACCGGTCCGAGCAGGATCCTCCCGGCCGAGACGACCCCCCCGCCGAGGAGGATCTTCTCGGGATTGAGCAGGTTGATGACGATGCCCAGGCCGATGCCCAGCCAGTAGGCGAGCTTCCGGAAGCTCTCCAGGGCGGCCGGGTCGCCCGCCTTGGCCAGGAGGTAGACCTCCTTGGACTCGGTGACGTCCGTCCGGCCGGAGAGGGCCCGGAAATCGCGGACGAGCCGGGGTGCCGAAGCCTCGGTCTCGAGGCAGCCGCGGCCGCCGCAGGCGCAGGTCTGGCCCTCGGGATTGACTGTGATGTGGCCGATCTCGCCGGCGAAACCGCCCTCGCCCTGCCAGAGCTGGCCGTCGAGGATGAGGCCCGAGCCGATGCCCGTCCCGATGGTCAGCAGGACGAGGCTGCGGACGCCCCGTCCGGCGCCGTGCTTGAACTCGCCGAAGGCGGCCATATTGGCGTCGTTGCCGGCCCGGATGGGCACGTCGATGAACTTGCGCAGGGCCTGGACGAGCGGGTAGCCGTCGAGGCTCGGGCAGTTGGGCGATTGGAGGACCTTCCGCTCCCGGATGCTGTAGAACCCGGCGATCCCGAAACCGCAGGTCCGGACCGGCCCGGGGGCTTTCCGCTTGAGGGCCGTCCAGGAGTCCTCGAGGGCGGCCAGGAGGCCTTCGATCGTCTCGGGGCTGCGGACCTTGCCCCGGCGGACCAGGCGCCCGTCGCGGTCGACGAGGCCGTACTTGATGTCGGTGCCGCCGATGTCGAATCCGGCGTCGAAAGACGATGTCATGGGGAATGCTCGATGGCCCGCCCGGTCGCGCGCGCCGCCGGGCGGCGGGGCGGGGGCGTCAGCTCTTGGGGGGCTCGGGGTTCTTCGGCCCGTCCGGGTCATCCTTGGTGTTGATGGACTTCTTGAAGTTCTTGATGCCCTCGCCGATGGACTTGCCGAGGTCCGGCAGCTTCCGGGCGCCGAAGATGATGATGACGATGAGGAGGATCAGGATCAGTTCGGTCGGTCCGATGGAGCCAAGCATGCGATTCTCCTTCGATGTCCTCTGAATGACGCTCTATTCTCCCCTAGAAGATACGCCCCCACCCCCGAAAAGTCAATTTGCGCCCCATTCTCGGGCTCTGTTGGGGGAAGGGCCTGAGAGGCGGCGAAGGATGTCGACCCAAAGCCCCCGTGAGGGAGGGGGGGCCCGCCGGAAGTCGGGGGGAACCAGCTACAGGGTTCCCGGGGCGCGGGGGCAAGGGGCGATATCCCGAGCCGCCCAGGGCACTTCCGTAGGACCCGAAAATCTGCCATAATTAGGGATTCCATGAAGAACATCAGGAACTTCTCCATCATCGCCCACGTCGACCACGGG
>JBFYNT010000152.1:0-7573 GCA_041304225.1 Candidatus Aminicenantota bacterium | reverse complement strand
CGTCCCCGTCGAGCCTCTCGACGCGGTGCCCCTTTCCCTTGAGGATCTCGGCGACCAGGTCGCCGACGGCCGATTTCCCGGAGCACGGGAGCCCCGTGAACCAGAGGTTGAAGCCTTCATGTTCTCCGCACATGCGTTCCTGTTCCTTTCATTCCGGCCGGAGGACCCGGCCTTTCATGGTATTCGGGATCCCGAGGCCCATGATGTCGAGGACGGTCGGTGCGATGTCGAGGATGTCGCCGTCGCGCCGGCCCGTCCGGCCGCTCTTCGGGTCGCTCAGGATGTAGATGCCGTGCTGGGCGTGGACGGCGTCGTCCGGCCCGGTGTCGTTCTCGGGGAGGTACATCGTCCCGTGCCCGAGCGTCCCCGCCGACCGCCAATAGAGGTCGTCGAAGTAGACCATCAGGTCGGGGTATTCGCCCTCGAGCTCCTCGAAATATTCCTGGGGCTTGATGACCTTGGTCGCCCAGGCCTCCCCCGCCGGCCCGCGGATGCCTTCGAGCTCGGCCAGGAGCTCCTCGCGGACCTTCTCGTAGTCCTCCGCGGGGATGACGCCTTTGGGCTCGCGTCCCTCGACGTTGAGGAAGACGCGGGCGTAGTAGCCGCCCCAGGCCCAGGCCCGGGTCTTCTCCCAGTCGATGGCCAGGTCGTCGATGCTCGTCGGCTTCGCCGGCCGCTCCTTGACCGCGAGCCAGCCCCGGTCGATGAGCCATTCGTTGACGCAGAAGGCGCCCTTCATCCTCTTCGCGCCGTGGTCCGAGACGACCAGCACGGCCGTGCCGGCCCCGGCCTTGGCCAGGAGCCGGCCGATCTTGGCGTCGAGGTGCTTGTAGTAGTCGATGATGGCCGTCTCGTAGCGGTTCCCCGGCTCGTAGAGATGGTGGTCGCGGTCCATGTACTTCCAGAACGCGTGGTGGACCCGGTCGACCCCGATCTCGACGAACCAGAACAGGTTCCAGGGCTTGGTCTCCATCAGCCACTCCATGACCTCGAAGCGCTTGTCGGTCATGGCGTAGATCTGGCGCAGGATCTCGTCGCGGTCCTCCGTCCGGAAGACGACGTCGAAGATGTAGGGCCCGAACCGGTCCTCGATCTCGGCCTTGAGCCCGGCCGGCCAGGTCGTCTCCTTGCCCGGCCCGGGCGGCGTGATGAAACAGGAGACGAGGTTCCCGGCGACGGGATAGGGCGGGTAGCTCGGCGGCACGCTGACCAGGGTGCTCGCGCCCCCCGCTTCACCGATATACTCCCAGACGCGCTTCTCTTTGACCGCTTTGGAGTTGGCGATCCACATCTGGTCGTAGGAGTAGCCCTTGCGATGGCGGAAGCCGTAGAGCCCGAGCCGTCCGGGATCGAGGCCGCTGGCCATGACCATCCAGGCCGGGATGGTGATCGGCGGGTCGGAGCTCCGGAGCTTGCCCCAGAGCCCTTTTTCCATCAGGCCCTTGAGGACCGGCAGCTCGTCGCGCCGGTCGAAGACGATCTCGGGCGGGGCGCAGTCGAGCCCCACGACGAGGACCTGGCGGTCATTCATTGAAGGGGTCCTTGAAACGCATGATGACGTCGGCCACCTCGGGCCGCATCAGCTCGGCCGGGGGGCACTCGCCGTTGACCAGGAGGTCGCGGATCTTGGTGCCGCTGAACTGGATGTGCTCGGCCGGCGGGTGCGGACAGATCTTCTCGTTGACGACCGCCCCGCAGGTCCGGCACCACGAGAAGGACCGGAAGAACATCGGGGCGATGCCCAGGTCGGGGAAGGCCTCGAAGATGTCCTGGGCGGCGAACGGCGCGTAATAGGAGCCGACGCCGGCGTGGTCCCGGCCGATGATGATGTGGGTGCAGCCGAAGTTCTTGCGCAGGATGGCGTGGTGGATGGCCTCCCGCGGCCCGGCGTAGCGCATCTCCATCTGGAGGATGGCCATGGCCGTCCTGTCCTTGACGTAGTAGCGCCGGATGGCTTCCTCGTAAGAGGCCAGGATGACCTCGTCCTTGAAATCGCCTTTCTTCTTCCGGCCGATGACCGGATTGATGAACAGGCCGTCGGTGAAGGTCAAGGCGGCCTTCTGGACGTATTCGTGACCGAGGTGGGGGGTGTTGCGGGTCTGGAAGCCGACGACCGTCTTCCAGCCCTTGGCTTCGAACAGGACCCGGGTCTCCTTGGGCGCGAGCTTCCAGCGGTCGAACGGGGTCGGGACCGTCTCGATGAGGTCGATGGGCCCGGCCAGGAGGATGTCCTTCATCCCCAACACTTTAGCGACGCCCGGGTGGGCCGGGTCGCGGGTCCCGAAGATCTTCTCGGCCGTCTCGCCCTTGTCGTAGCCGTACTTTTCCTCGAGGTGGAGGATGGCCACGGGCCGTCCGTCCTCGGTCGCGAGCAGGACGTCGTCGCCGCGCTTGTGCTTGCCGGCCGTCGCCTCGTCCGCGTCGAGGACGATGGGCACGGTCCAGGCGATGTCCGAGCGCAGGCGGCTGCCGGCCAGAACGCTCCGGAAGTCGGCCTCGCCGAGGAAGCCCTCCAGGGGGCTGTAGACGCCGGTGGCGATGTTCTCGAGGTCCGAGACGATCTCGGCGTCGACCGTCAAGCGGGCCAGCCGCCCGGCCGCGGCCAGGGCCGCGTCCTTCTTCTTGCCCTCGAGGGCCCTGTCGACGAGCTTGCCGCCGTGGGGTTGGATCATGGTTCTCTCCTTGTTCCGCTGCCGGAGGAATGGGGCGATCGGAGGGCCGGACGGGTCAGTCGATGTATCCCAGGGCCTTCAGGCGTTCCTTGACCTTCTCTTCCTCGTCCTTGGTGAAGACCTCGGCCGCCGGCTCCGCCTTGGACAAGCTTTCCCTGAGCACCTTGGCCGCGTAGCTCGAGACGGAAGCGAATTCCGTGCCCTTGATGAACGCCTCGATCTTCTTATGGAGCGAGGTGGGTATCGAAACCGTCGTGAATTCTTTGTCCATGAAAGATTTATACCCCAGACGGCCCGGTTTTTCAAGGCCCTTCTCCCGATCCCGACCGTCCCTCTCTCGGGCTTTAGCTCAGGATATCACCTCTAGCTCCCCGGCCCCCCGGGAACCAGTTCGGTCGGTTCCCCCCGCTACGCGGGTCCCCCCTCCACCACGGGGATCTGCGAGGTGACATCCATCGCCGCCTCGAGAGAGACGCCATGAACCGGGATATGATGCAGGGGTCGGCTTGACATTGGGCTCGGCCTTATGGGTATAATGCCGTGGTCATGACCGACACCGAAGCCCCATGGGCTCCCCGCCCCTGAGAATGGAAAAGATCACCCTGCCCCTGATGAACGAATCCGCCCTGTCCGGCGTCCAGGGGAAAACCCTGAAAAAGCTGGAATCCCGCCTGGGGGTCAGCCTGGCCCTGCGGGGCGACCAGCTCCTGATCGACGGGGACTCGCACCGGATCGCCTTCGCCAAGAGCTACTTCGAGCGCCTCCGCGAGCTCAGCGACCGGGGCCATCAGCTCCGCGAAGAGGACCTCCTCATCGCCCTGGATATGGTCGAGCAGGGCCCCCCCGGGGCCCTGGACGAATACGCCCCCGCCGAACCCCTCGCCCTGTCCCGGAAATCCGTCTCCCCCAGGAGCCTGAACCAGCAGGCCTACCTCCAGGCCATCAAGACCCACGACCTGGTCTTCGGCATCGGCCCGGCCGGCACCGGCAAGACCTACCTGGCCATGGCCATGGCCCTGGCCTTCCTCCAGAACAAGGCCGTCAACCGCATCATCCTGACCCGGCCGGCCGTCGAGGCGGGGGAAAAGCTCGGCTTCCTGCCCGGCGACCTCATCCAGAAGATCAACCCCTATCTCCGGCCCCTCTACGACGCCCTCTTCGACCTCGCCCAATACGACCAGGCCAACCGCCTGATCGAGCGGGGCGTCATCGAGATCGCGCCCCTGGCCTTCATGCGCGGCCGGACCCTCAACAGCGCCTTCATCATCCTCGACGAGGCCCAGAACACGACCCGGGAGCAGATGAAAATGATCCTGACCCGGGCCGGCTTCGACTCCAAACTGGTCATCACCGCCGACATCACCCAGATCGACCTGCCCCAGCCCCGCAAGTCGGGCGTCCTCCAGGCCATGAAGATCCTCATCTCCCTGCCCGAGATCGCCTTCATCCAGTTCAACGACAAGGACGTCGTCCGCCATCCGCTCGTCCAGAATATCATCAAGGCCTACCAGAAGGCCGAGACCAGGGAAGGCTGAGGCGCCATGCCCGACCGCTTCTTCGACAAGATCAAGCTCTTCAAGGGCTCCGAGATCCAGCCCGGACGCCCTCCCGCCGAGCCCGGAGAGGAGGACAAGGCCCAACCACCGGGCCGAAGGCTCCTCGCGAGCCCCTGGTTCTTCCTGGCCGTCGTCTCCGTCGTCGCCGCCCTGTTCCTGACCCGCTTCCCCGCGCGGAGCCTGTCCAGCCTGGCCCTGGGCGACGTCGCCCCGACCGACATCGTCGCCCCGTTCGACCTGGTCATCGAGGATGCCGAGGCGACGAGCAAGGGGAAGACCGAGGCCGTGGAAACAGTCCTCCCCGTCTACACCTTCGACCTCAACGTCTACGCCAATACCGAAGACAACGTCCGCCGCCTCTTCGCCGAGGGCCGCGCCTGGATCGCCCAGGCCCCGGGGATACAGCGCTCCGAAGGGCTCAGGTCGCTCCTCCTCGATAAGCTCGGCGTCGACCTCGAGCCTGCCGATGTCGTCACCCTGATCCGCCTGAGGTTCCCGGCCGAGCTCGAGGAGATCCTGGTCAACCTGCTGACCAAGACCTCCGCCCAGGGCATCCTGGTGGCCAAGAACCTCTTCATCCACGGCGAGACCGAGCGCGGCCTCACCCTGCTCGACGGCCGGGGCGGCGAGCGGACGGTCCGCGTCGGCGACCTTCTCGACATCAACGAGAGCGAGGACCGCTTCGCCTCCGACCTGGCCAAGATCGAGCTCCCGGAGAAGAACAGGGCCCTGCTCCAGAGCTTGGGCCAGATATTCCTGACCTCCAACGTCACCTATAACAAGATCGAGACCGACAAAAGCAAGGCCCTGGCCAGGGACGCGGTCGGGACGGTCACGGTCACCGTCAAGAAGGACCGGATCATCGTCCGCAAGGGGGACGAGGTCACGGCCGACACGCTCAAGATCCTGGGGCCGTACAACGAGAGGATCCGCCGGCACGCCAACGTCCTGCCGCACTTCGCCGGCATCTTCCTCCTCTACGCCATCCTGTTCGCCGCGCTCTGGAGCTTCCTCCGGTCGAGCCTCAAGCCCCGGGAAGCCGAACGCCGCTTCCGGATGACCGGTGTGGCCCTCGTAGCCAGCCTCGTCCTCTACGAGGCCTTCGTCATCCTGACCGCGGCGGTCTCCGGGTCCTTCTCGGCCCCCGCCTTCGCCCGGGTCGAGGCCTATTATTTCGCCTTCCCCTACCAGGCGGCGGTGCTCATCTTCGCTTTCCTCGTCGACGCTCCGATGACCATCCTCTACATCGTCCTGAACAGCCTGACCGTCGGGATCCTGCTGGGAGGCGATTTCTTCCTGACCGTGTTCTGCTTCCTCGGCGGCCTGGCCGCGGGCTACGGCGTCAAGCTCTACAAGCGGCGCTACCGGGCCGCGACGCTCCGGGCCGGGTTCATCGTCCTGCCGGCGGCCAACGCCTTCTTCATCGTGGTCTTCTCGCTCATCCTGAAACGCGCCGGCCTCGCCGACATCCCGGCCGAGATCGCCTTGGGCGTGCTCGGCGGGGCGTTCAGCGCCGTGCTGGCCTACACGCTCCTGCCCGTCGTCGAGTCGGCCTTCGGTTTCGTCACCGGCTCCAAGCTCCTGGAGCTCACGAACTCGGAGCTGCCCATCTTCCGGCAGCTCGCCGAGGAGGCTCCCGGCTCCTATCACCATTCGCTCGTCGTCGCCTCGCTCGCGGAGAAGGCGGCCGAAGAGCTCGGGCTGGACACCCAGCTGACCAAGGCCGGGGCCCTCTACCACGACATCGGCAAGACCAAGATGCCCGAGTACTTCATCGAGAACCGGACCCGGGAGTTCGACCTCCACAAGGACCTGACCCCCTCGATGAGCACCCTGGTCATCAAGAACCACGTCAAGGAGGGCGTCGAGCTGGCCCGCAAGCTCAGGCTGCCCCGGCCCCTGCGGGAGATCATCGAGCAGCACCACGGCAACTCGCTCGTCCGCTTCTTCTACGCCAAAGCCAAGCAGCTTTATGACCCGGAGCAGCAGGTCGTGGGCGAGGAGTCCTTCCGCTACCCCGGGCCGCCCCCCCAATCGAAGGAGGCCGGGCTGGTCATGCTGGCCGACGCCATCGAGGCCGCCTCGCGGAGCCTCAAGTCGCCGACCAAGGACAACCTCAAGCGGGTCATCACCGACATCATCAACGGCACGCTCCAGGACGGCCAGCTCGACGCCTGCGACTTCTCGCTGCGGGAGCTCCGCGTCGTCGCCGCCGCCTTCCTGACCATCCTCTACGCCATCTACCACCCCCGCATCGAGTACCCGGGCTTCGGCTTCAACGGCCGGACGCCCCGGCCGAACGGCGGGGGCGCGAACAAGAAAAAGGACCATGATCGAGATCATCAACCGCCAGACAAAGCACCCGATCCGGACTAAGGCCTTCGAGCGCCTGCTCGGCGACCTGGGCCGGCGGTACGGGCGCGCCAAGGCCGAGGTCACCCTGTCGTTCGTGGGCGACCGGGCCATCCGGACGCTCAACCGCAAGTGGATGAAGAAGGACAAGCCGACCGATGTCCTCAGCTTCCCGCTCGGCGAGACGGCCCCGGACGGCAAGTACTACCTGGGCGACATCGTCATCTCCGTGCCTTTCGCCGCCCGCCAGGCCCGGGAGAAGGGCCACGCTCTCGACCGCGAGCTGCGCCTGCTCGCCATCCACGGCTACCTCCACTTGCTCGGCTACGACCACTTCGCCGGCCTCGAGGAGGAGGAGCGCAAAGCTCACGGGCTCTACCTCGCATGACCATGTCGGCTATCGGCTGGATCGGCTTGGGCGCGGCCCTGCTGGCCGCGTTCCTGCTGTCGCTTCTGCACATCGTCCTCGGGGGCTATTCGAAGATCTCCCTCAGCCGGTTCCTCGAGAACCGGGACAAGGCCGAGCGGACGCGGGTCCTGGCCTCGTTCGAGGAGACGGTCCTGGCCGTCGAATTCCTGAGGATCGTCGTCATCCTGGCCCTGGTCGTCTACGGCTTCATGGCCTTCCAAAGCGCCGGGATCAAGCCCTTCGCGATCTTTCTGGCCGCCCTGGCCGTCTACGGCGTCGTCCTCGACCTCGTGCCGCGCCTGCTCGTCTTCATCGGCAAGCCGGTCCTCCTGAAGATGTTCCTGCCCGCCTTCGGGGCGGTCCGGATCATCGCCTCTCCCCTGCTCGTCCTGTCCCGCCACCTGCTGGCGCGGGAAGAGCAGCGCGAGGAGAACGGCGAGGACCGGGAGGCCTCCGACGAGGAGATCGAGACCTTCATCGACGAGGCCACCGAGGAGGGCATCATCGAGGAGGGCGAGGACGAGCTCCTGCGGAGCGTCGTCGAGTTCGGCGACACCGTCGTCCGGGAGGTCATGACGTCCCGG
>JBFYNT010000151.1:0-5407 GCA_041304225.1 Candidatus Aminicenantota bacterium | reverse complement strand
CGTGGAAAGAGGACGTCTATGTCATGGGGCCGCCGCTCGAATTCGTGCAAAAGGCTTTCGAGGGGACGGCCTACTACCACATCGAGATCATGGTCTCACTGCCGGGCAAGCAGGCCGAGCTCTTCCAGGAGCGGGAGATGGAGAACGTCTACGGCACGGCCGGGGGCCGTCCCTACAACATGATCTTCGTCCGGGAGTCGGGCGCATCGTGGGACATCTACACGCTCGGCTGCTACCGCGACCTCCAGCACTGGGCCGCGCCGAGCCCGCTGACCAGGGAGGAGCGCGAGGCGGCGGCCAAGAAGGCTGGCTTCGCGGGCGCCGACGCCATCGGCCCGTACATGCGGACGCTCATCGACTTCCACCGCGACACGATGGGCGTGGCCATCAAATGAGGCACTTCTCCCGATTCCGGGAAGACCCTCTCTCGTGCTTTGCTCGGGGATATCCTCTAGCTCCCCGGCCCCTCGGGAACCAGTGCGGTCGGTTCCCCCCGCTGCGCGGGTCCCCTCTCCACCACGGGGATCTGCTAGGCTATTAGCTCACCCTGTCCCGAAAGGGACGAGGATAATCCCCTCACCGCCTCGAGAGGGTGTCCCGGAAAGCGAAAAGGAACCTCAAAAAGGCGTTTCTTCGATAAGCGCCGCTTCCCGCCAGGTCCCGTCCCTCTCGATCCTCAGCGTTTTGATCTCGAAGGGGGCGAAGGCCAGGGGGATGGCAACGGCGACCTGTAGTTCCGCCTTCGTCTTCCGGCCCACCGCCTCCTGCAGGCGGACGATGAGCGCCTCGCCGTCCCAGGAGCGCTTGCAAGCCAGGAGCCTGATATTTGAGGGTTTGAGAGCAAGCAGCGGATCGACCGGCGCGACATTCTCCGCGTCGTAGGGAAGATGAGCGTAGACCGCGGGCGGCGCGGCCAGGTGGTCGGCCAGTCCGGGCATCATGGCCTTCACCGATGCGGGCGATCCGGCCGCGACGAGCAGACGGAACACATGGACGCCGATGTCGGCGAATTTCCAATCGAGGGGGCGTGTCCCCAGATCGAATCCCTGTTCGTGGCAGTAGGCCGAGCTGCGGAGGACGGATAGCCTCAGCTCGCCTTCGCGAAAGTCCAGGCCGTGTTGTCCGCTCGAAGCGATGCCGATGGCGAGGGCGTCGCTTCCGGAGGAGGCCGTCCTTCCCAGCGCCGTTCTCCCCCGCCGCGGCGCCTGCCGTCCCGAAACGACGAGCCAGCGGCCGTGGACGTGTTCCTCGCCGTCCGCGGGACGGTGAATGGCGCCGCCGGGGACCTCGACGAGAAGCGAGGCCGCGGCGAGTCCCGTCGGCACCCGGAGCTTCAGCCGCCGCCGCTCCTCGTTCCAAATGACGCGGAAGCGGAATTCGAGCACGGGCCAGGCCGGATAGGATACGGCATCCATCACCAGGCGGCTGGCACGGTAGGACCAGGCCGACCGGGTGACCGTCCGGACCGGGCCCCGCTCGAGGACGAACGGGCGGCCGGCGGGCTTGAATCGGCCGACGATCCGGCGATAGCGGCCGAGGCCGGCACCCCATGAGTCCCCGGTATCTTCGACCACGAGGGGCTCGAAGAGCGGGCCGGCGAGTTCTGGCTCTAGCGTGGGGACTTGTGCCTCGGGAACGCGCCTCCCGTCTTGGCCTTGTTTGCCGCCGCCCTTCAATTCGAACGCCTTCAGGTAATACCTCGCGACGCCGATCCCGGGAAGCGCGTCGACGAACGAGATGCGGCGGCGCCAATTGTTGAACGGGAGGAGCGACTCGGGCTGTTCCTCCTGGCACGGCACTTCGCGGCCGTCGGCCCGGAACAGGCGCATGCGCCACGTCCCCTTCCAGAAAGGGCGGTGGTCGGCCATGCACTCGAACTCGACCGGGACGCGCCGGAGCGAGGGATTGGCGTGGAAGACCGTCACGGGGAGCGACGGGGAGTTCCGGGAGCCGCGGTTGAGTGTCGAGACGGCTTCGAGCGTCACTCCTCGGGCGATGTCCTCCGTCCGGCCGTATTGGGCCTGGGCGTCGCGCTCGGCGGGTTCTATGCATGTACCCGTCAGGACGTCGTGGAAATCGTTGAATATATGGAGATCCCAAGCCTCCCGCAGCTCCCGCTCGGGGAAGCCGGCGCCCGCCCGCCACCAGGCTGCGGCCGCGGCGGCCTCGGCCCGGACGAGCCCGCCGAGGCTCGCGACGGCCTGACGCTTGAGCCGCGAAAGCGACGTGTAGCAGCCGGTGAAGACGCGCTGGAGGTCGCCGTCGACGATCGGGGCGGCGGCCGCGGCGTCCTTGACCGCGTCGTAGAACACATCGGGAGTGCTGTGGACGATACGAACCCGGCTCTCGCGGGCGATGAAGGCGTCGATGGCGGCCAGGTCGCGGCGGGTCGCTCCCCCGCCGTGGTTGCCGAGGCCCCAGAAGACCGGCACGTCGCGGCCGAGCTCGAGGGCCAGGGCGACCCCGGCCTTCAGGCGCTCTTCGATGTTGTCGTGCTCGGTGTGGTAGAGGCCTACGGCGATGCGGTAGGCGGGGATGGTCGTGCCGTCGACGCCGCGCCAACGGTAGAGGTCCGCGGGCAGGACCAGCTCTCCGGCCTGCGGCCGCATGTGGACGTACATTTCGTAGCCGGCCGCACGCAGGATCTGAGGCAGCCCGCCGCTGTGGCCGAAGGAGTCGAAATTGTAAGCCACGCGCGGCGCCGCGCCGAACGTCTCCCGGAAATAGCGCCGGCCTTCGGCGATCGTCCGAATGAGGGATTCCGTGCCCGGCAGGTTGACGTCGGGCTGGATGAACCAGCCGCCGGAGACCGCCCAACGCCCGGCCTTGACCAGGCGGCGGATGTCGTCGAACAGGGCCGGATCGAAGCGCTCCGTCCACTGATAGAGGACCGCCTCGTTGTGGCAGAAGACGAGCGACGGGTGTTCGTCGAGGATGTCGACGGCGTTGCGGAAGGTGGCCAACGCCTCCGAGGCCCCCTCGTCCCACCGCCACTGCCAGACCGGATCCAGGTGCGCGTTGCAGATCAGGTGGATGGTCAAAGCTCATCCTTCGCCGGCAGGTTCTTGTACCAGGTGAAGTACAGGACGACGGCGATCCCCCCCGCGGCCGCGGCCCAGATCCCCAGCTGCTTCCAGTTCCGCATGAACAGGTAGAACGGCAGGATGGCCAGGGAGAACTGGAAGACGGCCGCGACCAGGCCGTTGAGCATATCGAACTTCGGCATCTTGTCGTGGGCCGGTACGAGGCCCCTCTTCACGCACTCCCGTCTCACCGGGCCCCAGAACCCGAACGGCCGCACTTTCGCGTAGAACTTGACCAGGACCTCCATGTCGGCCGGCTTGGTCAGGGCCGCGGCGACGAGCGTCGCCACGAGGCCCAGGCCCATATCGATGGCCAGCGAGGCCGAGGGGTGCAGGCCCTTCACGAAGAGCAGGCGCAGCGAGATGAGAACGGCCGAGACGCCCATGCTCCAGACGAAGGCCTTGGCCCCGAACCGCCAGTAATGCCACCGCAGGGTCGCCGGCACCAGGATGACCGTGACCACCACGAAGACCATCATCTCCCAGGCCGTGACGATGTTGGTGAAGGACAGCGAGAAGGCGAACCCGACGAGGACGGCCGCGACCGAGGCGATCTGCCCCAGCCGCACGAGCTGCTTCTGGGTCAGGTCCTTGGCGACGTAGCGCTTGATGAAATCGTTGATGACCACGGAGCTGGTCACGTTGATCATGGCGCTGATCGTCGACATCAGGGCCGCCAGCAGCACCGCCATGAACAGGCCGCGCAGCCCGACCGGCATCTTCAGCAGGACCAGGGGCATGATCTTCTCGGCGTCGAAGCCCGCCTGATTCCCCAGGTAAAAGATGCCCAGGACCATGAACGAGACGCCCAGGACCCAGCGCAGGTTGTAGCCGACCGTCCACATCCCGGCGGCCAGCTGGGCGTCGCGCGGCGACTTCGTCGTCAGGAAGAACTGAAAGTCCCAGACGTTCGGGCCGCTGAGGACGCGGAAGATCATCCAGAAGAAGCCCGCCGCCATGAGCGGGCCGAACAGGCCGAAGTGTTGGTAGGCCGGCGGCGTCTCCGCCCCGAATCCCGACCACAGCGTCCACGTCGGGGCGAGCGAGAACCAGCCCGGCGCCTTCTGGATGAAGGTCGCCGCCGCCGGCTTGGCGAAGACCATGAAGGCCATGATGACCGCGCCAACCCCGATGAGCAGGGTCTGGAAAATATCCGTGAGGATGACGCCGAAGAAGCCGCCCAACGTCACATACACGCCCACGACGGCCAGCACGATGAGCGTCGCCTCCCAGCGCGGCAGGGGCAGGAACTCCTCGGCGAACTTGCCGGTGCCCACGCTGATGAACATCAGGTTGCAGATCATCAGTACCAGCAGGAAGATCGCCGCCGTGAGCCGGGCCGCCTCGGCGTCCTTGCCCGTCCCGAAGCGCGTCTCGTTCCACTCGGCGAAGGTCATGACCCCGGAGCGGCGGATGTACTTGGCCTGGAAGGCCATGTAGAACGCGATGATGAACCAGCCCCAGAAGATGTGGGTCGCCCACATCGACTTGAGCCCGACGTAGAAGATGAGCCCGATCATGGACATCGTGCCGCCGATGTCGATATAGCTCGAGCAGCCCGACAGGCCCAGCATCCACCAGGGGATGTTGCGGTCGGCCAGGTAGAACGAGTCGAGCTTCCTGGTCGCCCGCTTACGGACCAGGACGCCGACCATGGCCACGGCGAGGAGGTAAGCGCCGATGATGACGAGGTCCAGGGGGTGGAGGTTCATAGCCCTTTCTATACCACCGCCCGCGCCGGAAGAAAAGGGGGACGCGCACCCTACCGCAAAGCCCGGAATCGTGATAAAATACCGTCCTCAAAGAAGGATGGAGAATTATGCCTCAGCCCAAGATTAGGCCCGCGAAGAGCCTGTTTTTCTGGATCGCCGCCGGGATCGTCATCATCACCCTCTGGAGCCTGCTCCAGTCCCCGGCCCTGGCCAAGAAGGACGTCCCCTTCTCCAAGTTCATGAGCGAAGCCGAGGCCGGACGGGTGGCCGAAGTGGTCGTCCAGGAGAACCAGCTGCGCGGCGTGTTCACCGACGGCACGGCCTTCAAGACGGTCATCCCTTCCGGATACAACGATTTCATCAAGACCCTGCGCGAGAAGAACCTGAACGTCAACATCCTCGTCAAGGACTCGTCCCGCAGCCCCCTGTTCACCATCCTCCTCAGCTGGTTCCCCATCCTGCTGATGATCCTGTTCTGGGTCTTCATGATGCGCCAGATGCAGGCCGGCGGCAACAAGGCCATGTCCTTCGGCAAGAGCCGGGCCAAGCTCTTCTCCGGCCAGCAGAAGAAGCTGACCTTCAAGGACGTCGCCGGCGTCGAGGAGGCCGAGG
>JBFYNT010000150.1:0-11729 GCA_041304225.1 Candidatus Aminicenantota bacterium | reverse complement strand
ACAGATACCCTTTCCAGTCTTCCCGGGTATTGATGACGTTCGTATACTTCCGATGGACCTCGCCGATCGCCCGGGCGAAGGAGTCTTTCGCCCTCGGGACGGCGATCATGTGAACGTGATTTGCCATAAGGCAGAAGGCCCAAAGCGCAACCCCGAATTTGTCGAATTGACGCTTCAGCAGGATGAGGTAGAAGGCCCTATCCTCATCGGAGAAGAAGACGGGCTGACGCCGGTTGCCTCTCTGGATGAGATGATGCGGGCAACCGGGAATGACGACCCTCGGGAGTCTGGCCATGGTCCTTTGCCACCATTGGAATGACGCCCGGACCGGCTGGATATTCTCAGTTCGGGAAAAATAGGTGAATAGGTATTGTGTCCCCGAATTAATGCCAGATGAGGACGTCGGCGGGGCGGAGTGGGTTCCGCCCGAGGACGATCCGGGAGCCGGGCGCGACGGGGACATCGAACGGCCGCGACGAGTAATTGACGGCGACGAAGAAGCCGTCCCGCCACTCGACGTAGACGCCGGGCGGATAGCTCTCGGGCGCGGCCCCGGCCCGCTCGTAGACGAGCCGCATGACGTCGCGCTCGAGCCCGCCGTCGATCGTGTCGGCGCCGACGTAAGTCACCGTGCCCTTCCCGAGACGGCGGGTGACGACCGCGGGCTTTCCGGCGTAGAATTGATCGGCGTAGACGGCCAGCGTCTCCGTGCCCGCCCCCACGGCCGGCGCGAGCACGTCGGCCCAGCGGTTCCAGGCGTAGCCCTTCCCCTTCATGCGGACGAGGCCGCGCGCTCCCTCGAGCAGGTTGTCGAAGAGCTCGACCTCGGCCCCGGCGAGCGCCGCCACCAGCCCCGCCCACGGCGCCTCCGGCAGCTGCCCGCTCTCGACCTTCTGCCCGGTGCGGCAGGTCAGGACGAGGTGGCCGCCGCCCTCGACGTAGCGCGTCCACTTCGCGACCAGCTCCGCGCCGACCAGCTGATAGGCCGGGGCGACGAGGAACGGATAGGCCGCGAAGTCGTCCTTCTCCCCGATGTAGTCGAGCGGGGCCCCGGCGGCCTTGATCGCCGCCATCCACGTATTGCGGTGGTCGCGGGTGTTCCAGAGCGCGGTCTGTCTGTGGATCTCGAGGTCCCACATGACGTCCTGGCTCCAGAGGAAGGCCGTCCGCCGCGCGGCGACCCTCTCCGGCAGCCTCGCGGCCGGGTCGTAGAGGCCGCGGAGCTCGCGCATCTCTTCCATGACCCGGACGAACTCGCGCCCGCCCCGCGACGTCGTGACGCCGTCCGGCCCCACGATCCCGGCGTGGTAGAGCTCGCTGCCGAAGAGCGGCTGGCGGTAGCGGTAGGTGCAGGCGAACGACAGCCCGCCCCCGAACGCGTGCCACAGCCACATCCGGACGGCCCCCGGCTCGGGCTGGGGATTGATCGCCGCCCAGTTGACCTGGCCCGGCTGGAGCTCCATGACCCCGGTCACGCCCTTGAACGAGCGGAAATAATCGACGGCCATGGCCAGGCGGTGCGGATCGCCCAGCCGGAAGCCGAGCTCGCCGAGGTTCTTGACGCCGCGCACCGGGTACATCGTGAAGGACAGGAAGTCGAGGCGGTCGGTCCGCCGCGGATCGGCCGAGTCGGTGACGTTCATGTAGTTCGTCGTGATCCACTGCTCCGGCCGCACGAGCCCGCGCAGGATGTCGTACTGGAGGTGGAGGTAACCGGCCTGCGTATCGGCCGTGAAGCGGCGGAAGTCGAGGACCGCGTGCGGGCTCAAGGCGTCCTCGCCGAAAAGCGTTTCGTTGGGGATGAGGACCTGGGCGAACGAATCGTATTTCGTGCTCCAGAACGTACCGCCCCAGGCCGCGTTCATCTTCTCGACGGTCCCGTACTTGCGCTCGAGCCAGGCCTGGAACGCGCGCCGGGCCGAGGGACTGTAGTCGGCCGGCCCGTACGGCTCGTTGTCGAGCTGCCAGCCCCAGATCCGCGGGTCCCGCCCGTAGCGGCGGCCGAGCTCCTCGACGATGCGCCGGGTGTAGCGGACGAAGACGTCGTTGGCGAGCGAAGCGTTGGCCCGGGTGCCGTGCTCCATCCGCCTTCCGTCCCCGCCGACGAGATAGATCTCGGGGTGCTTCTCGCCGAGCCAGGCCGGCGGACAGGGCGTCGGCGTGCACAGGATGACCTTGAGGCCGGCCCGGGCGGCCAGGTCGACGGCCCGGTCGAGCCAGGCGAAGTCGAAGCGGCCTTCGGCGGGCTCGAGCGGAGCCCAGGCGAACTCGCCGAAGTGGGTGAACTCGAAGCCCAGCTTGGCGATGTTCGCGAGGTCGCGCTCCCACTGGGACTCGGGCCAGTGCTCGGGATAGTAATAGACGCCGATCGTCATCAGGTCGGTCTTGGGGAAGAAGCGCTGGGCGTCGGCGAGGGCGCCGGCCGGCGGCGCGGCGAACGCGGCCAGGGCCGCGAACGAGACCGCGAGCAGGGACACGGACGCGATGGCGCGGGCTGGTCTCATGGCTTTCTCTCCGCGGGGGCGGCCCCGGCCTTGTCCTTGAGCCTCCCCGCCAGCTGCCCGCAGGCGGCGGCGATATCGGCGCCCTTCGACAGGCGCAGCGTCGTGCCGACCTTGCGTTCCTCGATCCAGCGCTTGAAGCGGGCCACCTCGGCTTCGTCCGGCGCCTGGAAATCGCACCCCTCGACGGGGCTGTAGGCGATGAGATTGACCTTGGCCCGCAGCCGGCGGGCGACGGCGGCCAGGCCGTCCGCGTCGTCGAGCGAATCGTTGACGCCGCGGATGACGATGTATTCGAGGGTGATCAGGCGCCCGCCCGAGCGGAGATAGGCCTCGGCCGCCCCGACGAGCGCCTCGAGCGGGAAGCGCCGGTTGATGGGCATGAGGCGGTCGCGCAGGCGGTCGGTCACGGCGTGGAGGGAGATCGAGAGGTTGATCTGGAGGTCGAGCGCTTCGAGCCGCTTGAAGGCGTCGACGAAGCCGGCGGTCGAAACGGTCAGGCGCCGGGCGGCGATGCCCAGGCCCTCGGGGGCGTTCATGATCCGGACGGCCTTCTCGACGTTGGCCCAGTTGTCGAGGGGCTCGCCCATGCCCATGAAGACGTAGTTGCTCGGCTCGCGGCCGGCCTCGCGCCCCGCCGCCAGGGCCTGTCCCGTGATCTCGGAGGGCGAGAGGTTGCGCTTGAAGCCGTGGCGGCCGCTGGCGCAGAAGGCGCAGGCGAACTTGCAGCCGACCTGGGTCGAGAGGCAGACCGTCAGGCGCCGGCCGGTCCGGTCCGGGATGAGCACGGTCTCGACGTGCTCGCCGTCGGGGAGGCGGAGGAGGAGCTTGGTCGTGCCGTCGGCCGAGGCGAGCCGGCCGGCGACCTCGAGCGCGGCCAGCGCGAAACGGGCGGCCAGCTTCTCGCGGAGCGCCTTCGACAGGCTGGTGAACTCGTCGTAGCGCGATGCCTTCTGCTTGTAGAGCCAGTCGAAGATCTGCGCCGCCCGGAAGGGCCTCTCGTCCATCGCCACGAGCTCGGCGCGCAGCTCGGCCAGCGTCAGGTCGCGGATATCAATTCGGGGACACAATACCATGTCCCCGATTTTATCATATAAACCGGCCTGCCGCGCTCGCTGCTTCGAGTCTACGGCCGCAATATCGCAGGTCGCTCCCTCAAGTCCGCTTCCCGCCGGACCCCGCCCACCCCCTCTGTAACGATAAGCAGATAAATAGGTGAATAGGTATTGTGTCCCCGAATTAACGGCGCTCGGCGAGGACCGCCAGCGTCTCGATGTGGGGGGTGCGGGGGAAGAAGTCGTAGACCCGCAGGCTCTCGAGCCGGTAGATGCGGAGCAGGCCCTTGAGGTCCCGGGCCAGCGTCGTCGGATTGCACGAGAGGTAGATCACGAGCGGCACGGGATCGTCGACCAGCCCTTTCACGATCGCCGGGTCGACGCCCTTGCGCGGCGGGTCGAGCACGACCAGGCCCGGCATCCTCTCCAGGACCTCTCCCAGCCATTCCTCGGTCGTCCCCTCGCACACGGCGAAATTGCCGATCCCGTTGAGGGCCAGGTTCTTCTTCAGGAAGCCGATGTTCCCCGCGTCCGACTCGACCCCGAAGACCTCCCGGGACGTCCTCGCGAGCAGGATGCCGAACGTCCCCAGCCCGCAGTAGAGGTCGGCGACCGTCTCGCCCGCCTGCGGCGCCGCGGCCGCCGCGACGTCGTCCAGGACCCGCTCGAGGATGCCGACGTTGGTCTGGAAGAAGGAGCGGGCCCCGATGCGGAAGGTCAGCCCGTGGACGACCTCCTCGAGGAAGTCCCGCCCGAACAGGGCCGTCTCCCGCCGGTTCTTGCCGTCGTAGACCGAGGCCACCGCGCCGGCCAGCCCGAGCTCGCGCTTCTTCTCTTTCAGCGCCGCGCCGAGCGCCGCCGCCTCCGCCCCCGAGCTCAGGTCGAACGCGGCCAGCGACTCGCCCCGGGCCCGGCTCGTCCGGATCTCGATGCCTTCGACCGCCGGGAACGGCCCGCCTTCGATGATCTCGCGCAGCCGGGCCAGCAGGTCGTTCGTCCGGTCGGGGACCAGGTGGCACCGGTCGACGGTCAGGAACGAGGCCTGCTCGCCGGGCTCGTTGTAGACGAACCGGACGGCGCCGTCCTCATGGAGCACGCGAAGCCCGATCTTGTTCCGGCAGCCCCAGATCTCCGGCGAGGGCACGATCTCCGGCTTGTCCCAAACGAGCTTGAGCTCGCGGGCCATGATCTCCGCGACCTGGCCCTTCTTGACCTCGAGCTCGAGCCCGTAGTCCATGTCCTGGTAGGGCGAGCAGGCGAGGTAGTGGCCGCACCGCGGCTCGACCCGCGCCGGCGACGGCTCGACGACCGCGATCGTCCGCGCCTCGGCGTAGCTCTTTTTGTCCTTGGTGATCTCGACCTCGACCGTCTCGCCCGGAAGGCCCAGGTCGGTGAAGACGACCTTCCCGTCGCAAAGCCCCATCCGCCGGCCCGGATAGACGATCTTGTCGATCCTCAGCTTCATGCCCCGGCCGCTCCCCCCCGGGACGGGAACGCGGCGTACCCGCCGAGGTCCACGACCTCGCCCTTGGCGCTCCAGGCGAAGCCCAGCTCGGAGGGCAGCTTCCCGGCTTCGTAGCAGGCCGCGAAGGCCTCGTCCAGGCCCTCGACGACCCGCCGTTTCGCGCCCGGCGTCTCGACGGCCAGCCGTCGCCCCCCCGCCCCCTCGACGACCCTGATCATCGCCGCGGGGAAGTCGCGGATCTCGGGCATCGAGTCCTGGATGCCGTTCATGCACAGCGTCTGGCTGGCCGCCGCCTCCAGCCCGCAGAGCGGCCGCGCGCCCGCCTCGCGCACCGCGGCGATCGACCGCCAGAGCTTGGCCATGGGCTCGGCGTCGGGCAGGCCGTAGTCCTTCCGCGTCCCGTCGGGGAACTCGGCCCACAGGCCCGAGGTCCGGCTGTCGCAGCGCACGACCGCCTTCTCGAACTCGTAGCGGACGACCGGCCCCCGGTCCTCGTCCGAGGCGTGGCTCACGAGGAAGAGACACTCGACGCCCTCCTCGGTCCGGACCCTCGCCGCCGCCGTGTCGAAGTTCTCGATGGGATTGGCCCGGTAGAGCTCGGCCTCGACCGCGGCCGGCCGGGCGCTCGTCTCCCGTTCCTTCCCCAGGATGTAGAACATGTTGTGGAGGTCGTGGGCCATGGCGTTCTGGACCGGGCTGTCGAGGACCCAGGCCCCCTCCGCGTCGCGCTTCCGGCCCGCCCAATCGTTCCTCGCGTAATAGCCTTCGTCCCGCGGCCACAGGTAGAGGCATTTGAACCGCTTCGCCGCGCCGAAGAGCCCGGACCGGATGTCCTCCTTCAGGGCTTGCACGGCGGGGCTGAACGACCACTGGTAGCCGACGGCGACCCACCGTCCCGACGCCTTCTCCGCCTCGATCCCGGCCCGGACCTCCTGGATCGTCCCGGCCGCCGGCTTCTCGCACAGCACGTGGCTGCCCTTGGCCAGGGCGAACGCGGTCTGGGGGATGTGGAGCTGGATGGGGGAGGACAGGATGGCCAGGTCGGCCTTCCGGTTGCGGTAGAAGTCCGGCAGGTTGACGAAGCAGGGCACGCCCTCGGCCCGCATCTCGATGTACTGCTTGCAGCGGTTGGGCTGGGGATCGACCGCCCCGGCGATGCGGAAGAGCCCTTCGTCCTTCCGCTCGAGGAGGGCCTGGAGGTAGGCCGCTCCCATGCCGCCCACTCCGACCATGACCAGGGTTACGGGTTCGCCCATCGGGGAATGCCTCCGGGCTAATACTGACACAGTTTGGAATGCTCGTCCAGCAAGGCCATGTAATTGTCGTACTTCGTGCCGACGGCGACGCTGTGGCTCGCGCCGAGGATGAACCGGCCGCCCGGCTTGGCGCAGTCCATGGCCCGCCGCACATCGGCCCGGACGTCCGCGGGCGTCCCGCCGACGAGGTGTTCGACGGCCACGCCGCCCCAGAGCGCGAGGCGCTCGCCGTAGTCCTTTTTCAGCCGGCAGATGTCCATGCCCGCCGTCGGCTGGATGGACTGGTAGGCGTCGAACCCGATCTCGACGAAGAAGTCCAGGAGCAGGTTGATGTTGCCGCAACAGTGCTTGAGGATCTTCTTGCCGTGCCTCTCCTTGACGTTCCGGGCCCGCTCCTTGTTGGCCTCGAGGAAGAGATCCCGGAACGTGGCCGGCCCGATGAGCGGCCCGGTCTTGTAGCCGAGGTCTTCGGCCCACATCACCGCGTCCGAGTCGGGATGGATCATGACCTCGTCGGCCGCGTTCTGGGCCCGGACGAGTTGCCGGGTCGCCGCCCGCACGACCTCCGGGTTGGCCCCGATCTCGAGCAGGCCCCGCTCCAGGCCGCCGAGGAGGACGATGCCGACCGACCCGCCCGAAGGCCCGCAGATGTACTTTTCGCGCTTGAACTCCTGGACGACCGCGTCGAGGATCTTCCAGGAGCGCTCGTCGCGCCGCGCCGGCCCGGGCTGGTCCGCGAACTCCGCCGCCGTGAAGACCCTGGCGTCCCGCACGGGATCGTAGACGCAGGTGATGTCCTGGGTCGCCTCCGACAGCTTGTAGATCCGGCCTTCGCGGTCCTCCCAGGTCCCGGCGTCGACGCGCCGCGGCGGCGGCTCCGCCCCGGGCGGCGGCAGCTCCCAGGTGGCCATGGGGAAGGTGACGATGTCGAGGGGCAGCTTGCGCTGGAGCGCGATGTGGTCTTCGAGCCAGCTCTGCGCGACCTCGTCTGTGCGGCCCTCCCAGAAGGCGATCTGCGACTTGGCCTTGGCCCGCAGGTAGGTCTCGTGGCCGAGGAGGCGCTCGACGGTGTCGAAATCGACGGCGAACTCGGCGTAGGGCACACGGTCGGGGAGGCGCCCCTCGAGCGTGGCGGCGACGCGTTCCTTCGAGGTCACGTCTTGGCCGCCCGGCCCGGCTTTCTCTCGAGCAGGTCGGTCTCGGCGAACCTCTTCGTCCGCCGGTCGAGCCGCAGGGTCAGGACCTCGAAGCCCTTGAGCCGGACCGTCGTCTTGGCCCCGAGCGCCGGGACCTCGACCACGGCCCGCCGGGGCTTCCCGGTCGGCTCGAAGAGCCGCACGACGGCGTCCCGGCCGTCCTCCGAGCGCTTGAACGCGCTGAGCTCGACCGCCTCGCCCCCGACGACGACGCCCGCGGCCGCACGCTTCCGGCCGCCCGGCGGCGAGTAGGCCAGGACGTAGGGCGTCTCGTTCCGGACGAGGGCCTCGCGGCCGATCCTCTCCAGCCGCTCCTCGCGAGGCCCGCCGCTCAGCCAGAAGCGGAACGTCCGCTCGCCCGTGTCCTGGCGGGGGATGAAGCGGTCGGCCGCGACGGCCAGCCGGTCTTCCCAGGTGTCCGCGGCGTAGGCCGGCGACCGCAGGAGCGACAGTCGCAGCTCCTGCCCGTTCCAGTCCGAGCCGTGGGTGCCGTCGTTCACGACGGTCAACGCGGCGCCGTCGGCCTCCGATACGAGGGCCAGCCATTTCTGGGCCACGGCCTCGTCGCCGTTCGCGGGCAGCTCGTCGGCGCCAAAGGCGACCTGGCCCAGGAAGCGGGGCGCGCCGAGCTTCGGCTTCAGACCCAGCTTGAGCATCGCGTCCCGCTCGGCCCAGAAGACGCGGACGCCGATCTCGACCTCGGTCCCGCGCTTGGGGACGCCGTAGCGCAGGACGAGCCGCGAGGCCCCGTACGACAGGATGGCCTCGACGACCGTCCGGACCTCTCCGTCCTCGATGACCCGGACCGGCGCGAGCGTGCCCTCGCGCCGTCCGGCGAAGCGGGCCGCCTCCTCGGGCGTCGCGGCCCGGAACGCGCCCTCGAAGGCCCGAAAGCTCCGGACCTTCATGCCCCAGGGATCGGCGTTGTCCCGGATGACGAGGGGCGCGAACGCGCCGGGCTCCAGGAAGTCGACGCCCCCGACGCGATAGGTGTCGAGTAAACCGGTCCGGGCGTCGATCGCGACCGTGAGGTCCGGCGTCGTCACCGTGATCGCGCCGCGCTCTTCGGCGGCCGCCGCCCCGGCCGCGGCTCCCGTCCCTTCTCCGGCGGGCTCGAGCCGGCACGAGAACCGGTTCAGCCGCCCGGGCGCGAGCTCGGCCTCGAAGACGACCTTTTTCCGCCACTCGACGCTGAGATTGCTCTCTTCCTTTTCGGCCTGCGACGGCAGGACGCGCCCGGCCGCGCGGATCCGGGGCTCCCAGCGGATCTTCTCGAAGTTCGGCTCCCACGGCTCGAACTCGCATTCGACCAGGGTCCGCACCGGGTGGGGGTGCGGGTTGAAGACGAAGATAGGCAGCTCGCCGGGCGCCGCCTTGGGCTCGCCCGCGGCCAGGGCGAAGAAGGCCTTGGCTTTGAGCCGCGACAGGATCTCGAGGCCGTGGCCGATCATCCGCACGGCGCCCTCCTCGCCGGCCGGGATGGCCGACCCGGGCAGGATGTCGTGGAACTCGACGAAGGCCAGATCGCGCATGACCTCCTCGAAGGCCTCCTGCGGGTAGGGCATGAGCCCCTGGAGCCAGGCCGTCGCGACCATCTTCTCGGCCGAGTAGAGCTCGCCCTCGAGCCGGCGGTGGCCCTGCTTGACCCGGGTCATCGAAGTGTAGCAGCCGACGGCCCAGGGATTGAGGTCCTTCTCCCGCCGCGGCAGCGAAGCCCGCTCCCTCTCGAGCTCGCGGAAATAGGCGTCGGGCGTCGAGTGGACGAGCTCGAGGTCCTTCCGCTCCTTCTTCATCGCCGCGAGGTCGGCCAGGTCCTGGCGCGACGGCCCGCCGCCGTGGTTGCCGATGCCCCACAGGTGGATGGCCAGGCCGCCGGGATTTTCCGCCAGCCACTTTTCCAGCCGCTCGCGCTCCCGGCCGCCGACCGAGCAGTAGTGGGCCGAGGCCCGGTTGGCCAGGACCTCGGAGCCGTCGTAGCCGACCCAGACGAACTCGTCGCGGGGGAGGGGGCATTCCCGGTTGCCGGGGCGGCAGCACAGATAGGCCGTGTAGCCGCTCTTGGCCAGGATCTGGACGAGGCCCCGGGTGTGGCCGAAGGGATCGAGGTTGACGGCCGTCCGCGGCTCGACCCCGAGCTTGTCCTTGAAGTAGCGCCGGCCCAGTATGATCTGCCGGACGAACGACTCGCCGCTCGGCATGTTGCAGTCGGGTTGGACGTACCAGCCGCCCATGACGTGCCACTTCCCCTCACGCACGAGCCGGCGGATCCTCTTGAACAGGTCCGGCTCGTGCTCCTCGACCCAGCGGTAGAGGACGGCCTCGTTGTGGCAGAAGACGAAGCCCTTCCGCTTCTCGCAGAACTCGGCCGCCTGCCGGAACGTGGACAGGGCCTCGCCGGCGCCCTCCTGCCACTCCCAGAGCCAGACCGGATCGAGATGGGCGTTGGCGACGAGGTGGACCTTGCGCTTGGCCATGGGTGTCCTCACTCAGGGGATGATGCCGCGGACCGAGATGCGGCCGGGCCTTTCGGGGAGCTCGACCGCGACGCCGTAGAGATGGTAGGGGACGCGGCGCGCGCCGACCTCGAAGCGGGGCTCCTCCCCGCGGCGGGCCCGGCGCACCGAGAGCTCCAATCGGCAGTCGCGGACGGCCAGGTCGGCTTCCATCCGCCGCTCGCCGGGGAGAAGCTTCGGGCGCAGGCGCACGGCCCGGCCGGCCGGTCTGACCCCGAGGAGGTGGTGGATGAAGACGAAGATCATTTCTGCCCAGGTCCAGGGGATGATGCCGACCTGGGGATAGGGCGGCACGGGCCGCGGCCCGTAGAACTCGAACCAGGAAGCCGCCCGCGCGCCTGGCGCCCGTCCGAGCCAGTCGAGGACCCGGCGCGCCTTGGCCCCGTCGCCCGCTTCGATCGCGGCCCGGGCGACGAAGAGCGAGGCGAAGGGCCACGGCCCGGGGGAGTCGGCTTCCGAGGTCGCGTTGTAGCGCCCGTAGCCGCCGCCCGTCCAGCGCTGGTCCCAGATCGTTTCCATCGAGGCCAGGGTCCGGCGGGCGAGAACCCCGCCCGGGTCGACGAACTCCCAGGCCACGGGCAGGACGGCCGCGGTGTCCGGATCGAGAAGATGGCGGCCCGGCTCGAAGAGGGGCGCTTCGCGGGGCAGGGAGGACCGGGCGTCGGGACGGATCTCCGCCTGGACCCGGCCGTCGAGGCCGCGGCGCTTGATGAACCGCCCCGCTTCGACGAGCGAGAAGCGCGGGGAGCGGAGCATGGCCTCGCGCAGGAGGTCGGCGGCGGCCGTCCACTTCGCCGCTTGCCGGTGACGGCCGAGGAGAGCGGCCATCCGGCCGGCCGCCCGCAAGCCCATGGCCACGTAGAGCTGATGGGCGAGCTCCATGCCCGTCTCGATGCCGTGGACGTCGTGGCGCTCCCAGAACTCGCGGCGGTTCATAAGGAGCCCGGAGGCCTCGTGGCGGAAGGCCGGCCGGAGCGGGAAATCGGCGGTCCGGGCGATCCTCTCCCATCGTTCCGCGACCAGGTCCCGGTCGCCCGTCCAGTCCAGGTAGGAGGCCAGGGCGAAGAGGAGGACGCCGTTCTGGTCGAACTCGCTTTCCTCCCACGGCCGGAAGCGGCTCGAGTCCATGGTCGCGCCCCGCTCGTCGACCATCTCGTCGAGGAGGCGGGCGAACATCGTCCGGGCGATCGCCGTCTGGCCGGACATGGCCAGGGCCAGGGCGATGAAGGATTGGTCACGGACCCATTCGAGGTTGTATTGCCAAACGCCGCCGTCCAGGCGCCCGGCGGCCGAGACGGCGGCCCGGAGCTGGAACTTCGAGGCGGCGAAGAACCGGTCGAGCAGGGGATCGTGGAAACGGCAGGCGGCGGTCCCGGACCAGACGGCCGCGGCCGCCGCGGTTTCGCCCGGATCGTCGACGATACGGATCGCCGCGTTTGTCCGGTCGCCCCGCCGGACGAGGCGGTATTCGAAGACCGCGGTCCTCGTTTCGCCCGGGCCGAGGGACAGAGCGGCCTCGACGGTCCGGTCCCTAACGCCCGTCCGGAGCCGGACCCGGGTCCTCGCGCCGGTCCCGGCCGCGGGACCGGTCACGGAGACCCGGCGCAGGAGCCGCGCCGTCCGTCCGTCGGGGCAGAAAAAGATCTCCGTGACACGATAGGCGCCGGCGCTTACTATAATAAATTGACGAAGCAAGAATTTAAAGGAGGAAATTGGTTTTCAGAAATAAAGAAAAGACAAGAT
>JBFYNT010000149.1:0-3561 GCA_041304225.1 Candidatus Aminicenantota bacterium | reverse complement strand
GCTCGGCCATGTCCAAGTCCAAGGGCAACATCGTCGACCCCGACGAGATCCTGGCCCGCTACGGCGCCGACACCCTGCGCCTGTTCATCCTGTTCGCGTCCCCGCCCGACAAGGAGTTCGCCTGGTCGGAGGACGGGCTCGAGGGCTGCCACCGCTTCCTGATGCGCGTCTGGGGACTGGTCAACGACAACCTCGACCTCTTCGCGGACGGAACGGCCGTTCCCGCCGCCGGGGAGGCCGCGTCCCCACTGGTCAAAAAAACCCACCAGACGATCCGCAAGGTGACCGACGACATCGGTGTCCGCTTCCATCTCAACACGGCCGTCAGCTCGATCATGGAGCTCACCAACCTGGCCCGCAAGGAGCGCGACGCCCTGCGGCCGTCGCCCGCCGGGCGGGCGGCCCTCCGGCTGGCCCTGGAAACCATCGTCCGGCTGCTCTCGCCCTTCGCTCCCCACCTGACCGAGGAGCTTTGGGAGAGGACCGGGCACCACGGCCTCCTCATGCTCTCGGCTTGGCCCGCTTACGACCCGGCCCTGGCCCGCGAGGAGATGGCCACGGTGGTCGTCCAGATCAACGGCAAGGTCCGGGACCGCTTCGAGGCCGTGCCCGACCTTCCCGAGTCTGAGCTCGAAGCGGCCGCGCTGGCGCTGCCCAAGGTCCAGGCGGCCCTGGGCGGCCGGCCGCCGCGCAAGGTCGTGGCCATCCGCAACAAGCTCGTCAGCATCGTGAGCTGAGGACGGGGCCGGAGTCGCGCCGCCGATGACGGGCACGAAAACGAGGGGACGCCGGCCGGCCGCCGCCGCGACCGTCCTCCTGCTCTTCGCCGCTCTCCTCTCCGCGGCCGGCTGCGGCTACCGCCTGCGCGGCACCGGCTCCTCGCTCCCCGCCCGCATCGCCACGGTGAGCGTCCCGATGTTCAAGAACCTGACGACGCGCTTCGAGCTCGACGTCAAGCTGACCCGGGCCGTCATCGCCGAGCTCGTCGCCCGGGGCCGGGTCCGGATCGCCTCGGACCCGGCCGCCGCCGACGCCGTGCTGGAGGGCGAGATCACGGGTTTCAGCGCCAACCCCATCGGCTTCGGCGCCGGGAGCCAGGCCGACCGGTACAACGTCACCGTCACGGCCAAGGTCGCGCTGAGGGAGCGGAACGCCCGGGAGCCGCTGTTCTCCAATCCGTCCTTCGTCTACCAGCAGGAGTACGAGGTCCCGACCGGCGCGAGCTTCGAGTCGCTGCAGACCGAGGCCCTCGACAAGATCGCGGACAAGTTCGCGCGCAGCCTGGTCGTCAGCATCCTGGAGGGGTTCTGAGATGGCCGGGCCCGCGGCCGGCCCGCTGCGCGAGGAGGCCCTCCTCCCGGGCTACCTTTTCTACGGCGAGGAGGAATGCCTGGCCGATGAGTTCGTCGACGGCCTCCGGCGCCTCCTGAGCGAGTCGTCCGGCGGCGAGTTCCACCTGACGCGCCTGGACCTCGACGAGGCCAAGTGGCCGGCGATCGTCGACACGGCCCGGACCGCCCCGTTCCTGTTCGAGCCCTGGCGGGCGATCGTCGTCCGGGTCCCCGACAAGAAGGGGAACGCGGCCAAGGGCGCGGACCGGAAGGCCGGCGGCGACGGGGAGGAGGGCCGTGGCTCGCGCTTCCTCTCCGCCCTCGATCAGAAGGTCCTCAAGGAGTATTTCGCCGACCCGGCGCCGCGGACGATCCTCGTGGTCATCCGGGCCGGCCGCTACAGAAAGGACGACGCCGTCGTCCGCTTCCTCTCGTCCCTGCCCAAGGCCGTCTTCTCGGCCACGGAGATGAAGCGGCTCTATCCCGCCGCCCTGATGCAGCGAGCCGACGAGAAGGCCCGGTCGCTGGGGAAGACGATCACCGAGGGGGCCAAGCAGAGGCTCTTCGAGCTCCTCGGCCAGGACCTCCGCCTGATGATGAACGAGGTCACGAAGCTCACCGTCTTCGTCGGCGACAAGAAGGGGATCGAGGAGGATGACGTCAGCCGGGCCACCGCCGGGCAGCGCAGCTTCGAATCCTACGAGCTCGACGACGCCCTGGCCGCCGCCGACTTCGCCAAGGCCGCGGCCATCGTGGGCGACCTCTTCGCCGAGAGCGAGCGGCCCGAGCAGGTCGTCGGCCGCCTGGCCGGGTTCTTCCGGAACGTCCTCGCGGCGCAGACCTGGCTCCGCGAGAGGAGCCGGACCAAAGACGAGATCTTCCAGGCTTTTTTCCCGAAGATCCAAAAGGGCTGGAGCCTCTACGGGGATAAATCGCGCCAGTTCTTCGGCGCCGTCGAAGGGCTGTCGTCGGCCGAGCTCAACGCGTTCCTGGCCAAGCTCCGCAAGGTCGACCAGCGCCTCAAGACGACGGAGGCCGATCCCCGGACGCTCTTGGAGGTCTTCCTGGGCGAATATGTCCTGGCGAGGAAGAAAAAGACGATTATTTCGCCGGAGTGGGGCTGAGGAGCGCGACCTGCCGGCTCAGCCGCGATTTGTAGCGGCTGCCCGTGTTCTTCTTGATGGCGCCCTTCTTGACCGTCGTGTCGATGGCCTTGAAGAGGGCGGGCAGGAGCTTCACGGCGGCCTCGCGGTCCTTTTCCGCGATGGCTTCGCGCATCCCGCGCATCCGGGTCCGGAGGGCCGATTTCACCTGGGTGTTGACCGCCTTCCGGCGCAGGCTGCGGCGGTGCTGCCGTATCGCTGATTTGTGACGGGCCATTTTTTTCTCCTCTTAAAAGGGCCCTATGATAGAATATCCGGGCCTCAAAGTCAAACGGCCCCGGGGCCGGGAGGGCGCTCATCCCATGGACCGCGACGACCGGAGAGAACGTCTGATCCGCTCCACGGCCGCCGTGGCCGGGCCGACCCTCGTCAGCCGCGTCCTGGGCTACGTCCGCGACCTCCTCCAGGCCTATTACCTGGGGACCGGGCACGCGGCCGACGCCTTCACCATCGCCTACACCATCCCCAACCTCTTCCGCCGCCTGACCGGGGAGGGGGCTATGACGCCGGCCTTCGTGCCGACCTTCACCGGTCTCCGGAGGGACGGGGACAAGGCCCGGCTCTGGGCCTTCGGCAACGCCTTCTTCTGGGACCTCGCCCTGGTCATGGCCGTCGCGACGGGCCTGGGGATCGTCTTCGCGCCCGGACTGGTCAAGGTCATCGCCTACGGTTTCGGCGAGGTCGCCGGGAAATGGCCCCTGACCGTCTTCATGACCCGGGTGATGTTCCCCTATCTGTTCTTCATCACCCTGGCCGCCCTGGCCTCCGGCATGCTCAACGCCTTCGGCCGTTTCTTCGTCCCGGCCTCGACGCCCATCCTGTTCAACCTGGCCGTCATCGCCGCCGTCGCCGGCTGGGCGGGCGAAGCCCGGGAGCCGGCCCTGGTCTTCGCCGCTGGGGTCGTCGCCGGGGGCGTGCTCCAACTCGCCCTCCAGGTCCCGTTCCTTTGGAAGGAGGGCATGCGGTTCACCTTCGCCCCGGCCTTCCGCGATCCGGACGTTCGTCGCGTCGGGCGGCTGATGATCCCGGGGATCTTCGGGGCCAGCGTCTACCAGGTCAACTTCGCC
>JBFYNT010000148.1:0-3983 GCA_041304225.1 Candidatus Aminicenantota bacterium | reverse complement strand
ACCTGGCGTGTGGGAAAGGCGTGAACGACGGGATCGCCTCGGCGTCTACCCCTCCCACCCGGATGGCGGAAGTAATGGCGAATCAGCTCGCTACGCCCCGTCTGCTCGAAAATATATGCCCGAACATGGAGACATGCTCGAACGAATAGGCGACGAACTTCGCCGGATCGATTTGGCCGGCTCCTCTCCGCCTGATCTGAATTAAGCTCGGTTTGGCGCCGTTCGTCGATGGCCGGAGGTGGAACATGAGAACGACGCTTTGACCTTGCCCTCGGCGTATGGATGGAGGATGGAGCCGATCAGGGTCTGATGGGGGCTCCGAACCAGGGAATTCCCGAACCCGAGCGCAGCGTCCGGACCGGATCTAGAACTTCTCGAAGACGACGAGGTCCTCGAGGAGCTTCTTCGGCGGCGCCGGCGGCCACTCGGCCGGGATGCCGATCGGGGTGAAGCAGACGAGGTTGTAGCGATCGGGGATGCCGAAGAACCGGCGCATCTGCTCCTCGGGAAAATAGGTCGTGTAGAAGCCCGTGCCGTAGCCGAGGGACCTGGCGGCGATCATCAACAGGGCCGCCGCGAGCGGGCCGTCGTAACGGCAATCCGGGGGATAGGGCGCCTGCGAGTCCGTCAGGACGGCGACGTAGACCGGGGCCGAGAGCACCTTGGCCATGGTCGCCGGCATCTGCTTCCTCAGTCCTTCGAGCCTTTCGGGGGCCGGCTTCATCCGCCGGTCGTATTCCGCCAGGAACCAGGACACGGCCTCGACCTTGAGCCGGTCGAGCTTGACCCGGTCCTGGATGACCAGGAATTTCCAAGGCTGCTGGTTGCCGGACGTGGGCGCCGACCGGGCCATGTCCAGGATCTTCAGGATGTGCTCTTTCGGGACGGGCGCGGGCTGGAAATCGCGCACGGTGCGCCGGCTCTTGATGATCTCGAACAGGTACTCCTGCTGCTCCGTGTACGGCGCCGTTGCCGCCTGGCCTGAGGAGACGCGAGGCTGCCCCTGGCCGGGGGGGATGCCCGACGGACCCGGTGGGACGGCCGTCCATCCGGTCAGAGCCCCGGCCAGGACGGCGGCGATGAGGACCGTTCGGGGTTTGCGTTTCATGATCGACCTCCTCGGGCGCGGCGGGCTCCGTGGACGGGGGCCCCTGCCCTTATTATAGAGCATCGTTCAAGGGCTGAGGGCTCCCTTCCGGGGACTCTTGTGATAAAATAGATGGATTATGCTGGACGAGATTCGCATCAAGAGGGCGGCCCAGCACAATCTGAAGCACATCGACGTGGCGCTGCCCCGCAACAAGCTCATCGTGGTCACCGGTCCGTCCGGCTCCGGAAAGTCCTCGCTGGCCTTCGACACCATCTTCGCCGAGGGCCAACGCCGCTACATCGAGTGCCTGTCGGCCTACGCGCGCCAGTTCATCGACCAGATGGAGAAGCCCGAGGTTGAGTCCGTCGAGGGCATCTCGCCCGCCATCTCCATCGACCAGAAGACCATCTCGACCAACCCCCGCTCGACCGTCGGCACCATCACCGAGGTCTACGACCTCTTCCGCCTGCTCTTTGCCCGCGTCGGCACGCCCCATTGCCCGAGCTGCGGCCGGGTCGTCTCGTCCCAGACGCCCGAGGAGATCCTGAAGCGCGTCGCCGCCGATTCCGCCGGTTCCAAGGTCCGCGTCCTGGCCCCCGTGGTCAAGGGCCGCAAGGGCGAATACCAGCGCCTCTTCGAGCGCCTCCGCAAGAAGGGCTTCCTCCGGGCCCGGGTCAACGGCGTCCTGCGCGACCTCGACGACGACATCGTCCTCGAGAAGAACCGCAAGCACACGGTCGAGGTCCTGGTCGACGCCATCAAGGTCGGGCCCGACTCGGCGCGTCGCCTCGGCGAGGCGGTCGCCAAGGCCCTCGACGTCGCCGACGGCGAGGTCCTGGTCGTCGACGAGGCCGGCCGCGAGCGCTTCTTCTCCCTGACCCTCCTCTGCCCCTACTGCGAGGTCTCGCTGGCCGAGCTCGAGCCGCGCAATTTCTCCTTCAACAGCCCCTACGGCGCCTGCCCCAAGTGCCACGGCCTCGGCCACCGCACGGCGGCCAACGAATGGGGCGAAGTCGAGCTCACCGACGAGGTCTGCCCCGACTGCCGCGGCGCCCGCCTCAAGCCGGAGAGCCTGGCGGTCAAGGTCGGCGGCCGCAGCATCCACGAGGCCGGCGAGCTCTCCATCCGCGACCTCCGGGCCTGGTGCGCCGGGCTGGCCTTCCCGCCCGCCGAGACCCTGGTCGCCTCCAAGGTCCTCAAGGAGATCTCCTCGCGCCTGGCCGTCATCGAGGAGCTGGGGATGTCCTACCTCCAGCTCGACCGGACGACCTCGTCCCTTTCGGGCGGCGAGGCCCAGCGCGTCCGGCTCGCGGCCCAAGTCGGCTCGCGCCTGCGCGGCGTCCTCTACGTCCTCGACGAGCCGACGATCGGCCTCCACCAACGCGACAACGGGCGCCTCATCACGCTCCTCCGCGGCCTCCGCGACGAGGGCAACTCCATCGTCGTCGTCGAGCACGACGAGCAGACCATCCGGGCCGCCGACTACGTGCTCGACCTCGGTCCCGGCGCCGGCGAGACCGGCGGCTACAAGGTCGCCGAGGGTCCCCTCGCGGCCATCCTCGAGTCGCCCGATTCGCTCACGGCCCAGTACCTGCGCGGCGAGAAGTCGGTGCCCGTGCCGCCGGCCCGGCGCAAGCCGTCCGGCTGGCTCGTCATCCGCAAGGCCACCGAGCACAACCTCAAGGGCATCGACGTCCGCGTCCCGCTCGCGGCCATGACCGCCGTCACCGGCGTCTCCGGCTCGGGCAAGAGCACCCTGGTCTACGACATCCTCTTCAAGGCCCTGGAGAACAAGCTCCACAAGGCCAAACAGCGCGTCGGCGCCCACGAGCGCATGGAGGGCGCCGACGGCCTCGACAAGGTCGTGGCCGTCGACCAGAAGCCCATCGGCCGGACGCCCCGCTCCAATCCCGCGACCTACACCGGGCTGTTCGCGGCCCTGCGCGACCTCATGGCCCGCACCCCCGAGGCCCGCGCCCGGGGCTATGCCTCCGGCCGGTTCAGCTTCAACGTCGCGGGCGGGCGCTGCGAGGAGTGCGAGGGGGCCGGCGTCAAGAAGATCGAGATGCACTTCCTGCCCGACGTCTTCGTCACCTGCGACCGCTGCGAGGGCAAGCGCTACAACAAGGAGACCCTGGCGGTCACTTACAAGGGCCGGTCGATCGCCGACTACCTGGCCATGACCGTGGACGACGCCTACGAGCTCCTCAAGGCCTACCCCCAGCTCAAGCGCAAGCTGGCCACCCTGAAGCGGGTCGGGCTGGGCTACATCCGCCTCGGCCAGCCCGCGCCCACCCTGTCCGGCGGGGAGGCCCAGCGCATCAAACTGACCAAGGAGCTCGGCCGCCGGGCCACGGGCCGGACCCTCTACCTCCTCGACGAGCCGACGACCGGCCTCCATTTCGACGACGTCCGCAAGCTCCTCGAGGTCCTGGCCGAGCTGGCCTCGCTCGGCAACACGGTCGTCATCATCGAGCACAACCTTGAAGTCATAAAATTTTGCGACTATATTATCGACCTGGGCCCGGAGGGCGGGGAGGACGGCGGCCGGATCGTGGCCCAGGGGACTCCCGAACAGGTGGCCGCCGCGGCCTCGCGGTCCCACACGGGGCGCTATCTCCAGAAGCTCCTCGACGGCGACGGCAACGGCGGCGGCCGCCGGCCGGAACGAAAGGACGGTTGAGGACGTGGCCTTCAAGGACATCACGGGCAACAAGGGGATCAAGAAGATCCTCCACTTGGCCCTCGAGCGCGGCCGCGCCCCCAATTCCCTGGTCTTCGCCGGGCCCGACGGCGTCGGGAAATCGGCCATGGCCCTGACCCTGGCCAAGGCCCTCAACTGCGCCCGGCTCACCACCGACTCCTGCGACGCCTGCCCGTCCTGCCTGGCCAT
>JBFYNT010000147.1:0-2847 GCA_041304225.1 Candidatus Aminicenantota bacterium | reverse complement strand
AGGAGCGCCCCGCGGCGGGCGTCGAAGGCCGGGCTCTCGGCCTGGACATGGGACTCGTCCTGCTCGTCGTCGACGATGAGCAGACGGAGCGCGTCCATTTCCAGGAAGAGCGCCGAGCGGGTGCCGGCCGCGAGCGCGGCCCGGCCCTCCCGGAGCTCGCGCCAGGCGTCCTCTTTCTGTTTCCGCGTCATCCGGCCGTGAAAGACGACGGCCCGCCGGCCGTAGGACTTCCGGAACGACGCCGCGAGCTCCCCGGTCGGGGCCACTTCGGAGAAGAGATGGAGGACCCGCCCGCCGGCCCCGACGGTCCGGCGCACCAGCGTCTGGTAGGCCGCCCGCCGGTCGGCGGCGGAGCCGAAAAGATACCACGCCCCCGGCCTCCCGTCGGCCAGGGCCCTCTCGACCGGCGCCAGGACGCCTTCGTCCTTCATCGCTTCCGGGAAGGCTAGACCGAGCTGGATGGAGGCCTCGCTTTCGCCGGCCTTGGGCGGCGCGGGGGGCTTGACGGCTTCCTTCCGGACCTCGACGAGCCCCGACCGCTCCATCCGGGCGACGAGGCCGTGGACGTCCTTGACGCCCGTCCGCCGCATCAGGAACAGGGGGCTCCGGCCCTGGGGCGCGAGCCGCAGGGCCTCGCCGACGAGGCGCGCCTTCGGCCCCATGCCCTTGGCCTCGAGGGCCTCCCGCCCCGCTTCGGTCAGGACGATGGTGATCTTGGTCCGGGCCGCGAGCGACGGCGGGAGCGAGGCCTGGAGCACCTCGCCCCAAGAGGAGTGGAATTCCCCGCTCAGCCGTCCGGTGAAGGCCAGGAAGCGCTCGTCGCGGAAGGGCCGGTCGTCGAGGACCTTGACCAGCTCCTTGACCTTGATGCCGGCGGCCGGCGGCTCGGCCGTGACCTCGACGATGAAGCCGTTCTGCCGGCGCGGCCCGAGCGGCGCGACGACCCGCGCTCCCGGCCGGGCCAAGGCCTTCTGGTCCTCGGGCACGGCATAGAGAAAGGACTGGTCGAGCGGCAGGGGGAAGACGACGCTGGCGAAGAGGGTCATTTTCCGCCGAGGAGCGCCATGACCTTCTGCATGTCCTCCCAGACCATGCGCTTGAGCTCCCGGTTGCCCTCGTTGCGGACGAGGTAGGAGGGGTGGAAGGTGGGCATGACCGGGATGCCGCGGTAGTCGGCGAACCGGCCCCGCCGGGCCGTCATGCTTTCGCGCCCGGGCGCGAAATAGTCCGTCGGGGTCTTGCCCAGGGTGACGATGACCCGCGGCCGGATGAGCTCGATCTGCCGGACGAGGTAGGGCGAGCAGGCCTCCTCCTCCTCCCGGAACGGGACGCGGTTGTCCGGCGGCCGGCATTTGACGATGTTGGTGATGTAGACCTCGTCTTCGCGGAATTTCATGGCCGCGATGATCTTGCGCAGCAGCTGCCCGGCCCGGCCGACGAAAGGGCGGCCCTGGGCGTCTTCGTCGCGGCCGGGGGCCTCGCCGACGAACATCAGCGCGGCCGAGCGGTCGCCCTCGCCGGGGACGGCGTTCGTCCTCTGCCGATGGAGGGGACAGAGCGTGCAGGCCAGGACCTGGCGGTCGATATCCTCGAGGGCCTTCCGCTCGGCGGGCGTCTGAGCGGGCGCCCCGGCGAGCGTCGCGAGTCCGGCCGCCGCGGGGCAGGTCGCGGGAGCTGGGGCGCCGGCCTCGGCGGAGCGCTCCGCTCCGCCGCCGCGCAGGACGAATCCGGCCCCGGCTTCGGCCAGGAAGTCGACGTGGGCCTTGAGGTCGGCCTCGAGCTCAGCGGCGCTTTTTTTCAAGGGCGGCCTCGATGCGATCGAAGATGACGCGGCTGATCTCGCGCTTGCTCATTCGACCGGTCTCCTCGACCGGTCCCGACGGGGCGACGATGCGGACGGCGTTGTCGTCCGTCCCGAAGCCCTTTCCCTCGCCGACGGCGTTGGCGACCATGAGGTCGGCCCCCTTGGCCGCCATTTTCTTCCGGGCCCGGGCCGTGACGTCGTGGGTCTCGGCCGCGAAGCCGACCAGGAGCTGGCCGGGCTTCTTCATCGTCCCCAGGAGGGCCAGGATGTCCGGCGTCCGCTCGACGGCCAGCGCCGTCCCGACCTCGCTCTTGGCGGCCTTTCTCGCCCGCGTCTCTTTGAACCGGAAGTCGGAGACGGCCGCGGCCATGACGACCACATCCGCCTTGGGGAAGGCCTTCAGGCAGGCCGCCTTCATCTCCTCGGCGGTCCGGACCATCTCCGTCTTCGCCCCGGCCGGGGGGACGAGGGAGGTCGGGCCGGAGACGAGGACGGTCTTGGCGCCCCGGGCCACGGCCTCGCGGGCCAGCTCGTAGCCCATCTTGCCCGTCGACGGGTTGGAGAGGAAACGGACCGGGTCGAGGGGCTCGCGGGTCGGACCGGCGGTGACCAGGACGGTCCGGCCCTCGAGGCTCTTCGTCCGGGCCAGGATCCGCAGTCCTTCCGCGACGATCGCCCCCGGCTCGGCCAGCCGGCCCCAGCCGGTGTCGCCGCAGGCCAGGTAGCCCTGCTCGGGCTCGACGAACTCGGCCCCGAGCGACTTGAGGCGGGCCAGGTTGGCCTGGGTCTGGGGATCGAGGTACATGGACTCGTTCATGGCCGGGGCGATGAGCACGGCCGCGCGCGTGGCCAGGAACAGGGTCGACAGGAAGTCGTCGGCGACGCCGCCGGCGAACTTGCCGATGACGTTGGCCGTCGCCGGTGCCACGCACAGCAGCGAGATCTCCTTGGCCAGCTCGATGTGCCGGATCGTCCGCGTGTCCGGCTCCTCGAAGAGGTCGACGATCGTCCTCGACCCGGCGAGCGAACTGAAGAGCAGGGGC
>JBFYNT010000146.1:0-17576 GCA_041304225.1 Candidatus Aminicenantota bacterium | reverse complement strand
GCCGCGGCGCCGCGACCGGGGCGGATCGAGGCGCAAGGGCGGCACGAAGGAGACCCGGGAGCAGCAGCAGGAGCGGGAGGACCACGAGGACAAGGAGGACCGCGCGGACGCGGCCGCCAAGTTCGATCCCGTGCCCCTGCTCAAGGGGGCCTTCGACATGGCCGTCCACGAGGACGGCTGGGCCAACCTCGGCGAGATCGGGTTCTACCTGCGCCAGCTCGACCCCGGATTCGACCCCCGCACCTACGGCTTCAAGCAGCTCTCGCAGCTCATCAAGAGCCAGCAGGTCCTCTTCGAGGTCCAGTCGCGGGGCGACGAGGCCGGCGGCGCGGCCATCTACATCCGCCTGCGCGAGAACCGCGACTGACGGGCGGCGCCCGGTCCCGGCCCTAGCTCTTCGTCCGGCGCTTCTTCACGAGCACGGCCAGGAGGAACCCGCCTCCGATGAGGATCATCAGGATCCCCCAGATCAGGTTGAGGTTGATCCCGAGAGAGATGGCGTACATCTCTTTCCCGGTCAGCAGGCCGTAGCCCGTGAGCAGGACGCCGTAGGCGGAGATGAGCCAGCCGATGGGCAACTTGAGGTCGAGGGCGTGCCCCCCGCTCATGCCCGATCCCGGTTCTTTCGTCTCGATGGGTTCGTTCATGGTTCGCTCCTAAGGACCGCGGGTCCGATCACCAGAAGAGGACGTAGAGGAGGGCCGAAAGGCCCACGGCCAGGGTCCCCCAGACGGCCGGACGCGCGTACCAGCGGGCTTCGGCCTTGGGCTTCGGCGTCAGCCCGAAGACGAGCCCGACGAGCTCCTTCGGGTCGCGCTTCTGGGTGAACAGGCTGACCCCGATCGTGACCAGGAAGTCGGTCAGCCAGGCCCACCAGGCCTGGTAGAAATTGGCGGCCATCTCGCTGTGATAGCTCAATGTCCCGGTCTTATAAAGGATATAGTGCACGGCGGCCGCCAAGATGCCCGCGAGCAGGCCCCAGAAGCCGCCCCAGGCCGTCGCGCCTTTCCAGAACATGCCCAGCAGGAACGTGGCGAAGAGCGGGGCGTTGAAGAAGGAGAAGATGAGCTGCATGTAGTCCATCAGGTTCTTGAAGCCGAGGGCGATATAGGCCGTGCCGACCGAGGCCAGGACGCCGATGACCGTGGCCCACTTGCCGACCTTGACGTAATGGGCGTCCGGCCGGCCCCGCCTGATGTAGCTGCCGTAGATGTCGTAGGTCCAGATGGTGTTGAAGGCCGTGACGTTGCCGGCCATGCCCGACATGAAGCTGGCCAGGAGGGCCGTGATGGCCAGCCCGAGCAGGCCGTTGGGCAGGTAGTGCTTCATGAGCAGGATGAGGGCCGAGTTGTAATCGGCCGTGGGCAGGGCGGCCGGCGCGAACTCGGGCAGGACGAGCAGGGCGACCAGGCCGGGGATGACGACGATGATGGGCACGAGCATCTTGGGGAACGAGGCGATGATGGGCGTCATCCGGGCCGAGTTGAGGTTCTTGGAGGCCAGGGCCCGCTGGACGACCAGGAAGTCGGTCGTCCAGTAGCCGAAGGCCAGGACGAAGCCGAGGCCCATGGCGACGCCGAACCAATCGACCCCGAGCGGATTGTTGCTGGTGCCCAGGTACTTGACGGAGTGGAGGAGTTCCTGATGGAGCTTGGCCGTTAGGCCGGCGAACCCGCCGACCTGCTTGAGGCCGAGGAAGACGATGGGCAGGAGTCCCAGCCAGATGAGGAAGAACTGGATGACCTCGTTGTAGATCGACGAGGACAGCCCGCCCCAGAAGACGTAGAGGAGGACGACCAGGGCGGCGAAGAGGATGGAGGCGTGGAACGACCAGCCGAGCATCTTGTTGAACAACAGGGCCATGGCATAGAGGCTGATGCCGCTCATGAGGATGGTCATGATGGCGAAGGAGATGGCGTTGAGGCCGCGCGTGGCTTCGTTGTAGCGCAGCTTGAGGTACTCGGGCACGGTCCGGACGCGGCTGCCGTAGTAGAAAGGCATCATGAAGACGCCCAGGAAGACCATGGCCAGGACGGCGCCGACCCAGTAGAAGTGGACGGTGGCGATGCCGTACTTGGCCGAGTTGGCCACCATGCCGATGACCTCGAGGGCGCCCAGGTTGGCCGAGAGGAAGGCCAGGCCGGTGATCCAGCCCGGGAGGGAGCGGCCGGAGAGGAAGAAGTCCTCGCCCGTCTTCATGTACTTCTTGAGCGAATAGCCGACGAGGATCATGACCAGGATGTAGCCGCCGATGATGGCGTAATCGATGACGTTCAGGGTGATGACGGGGGCCATCGGGCTCTCCTTTCGGGCGGGACGACGGGCGTCCTCTTTTACCGCCGGGGAGCATAATTCACGCCCCGGGCGTTGTCAACGCCGGGGGGGCCGGCCCTTGAAACGCCGGCCCCGATGTCCTATCCTTGGCCCCGACGGGGCCCGGGGCCTCGGCCCTAACGCCGGCCGCAGGAGGAGAAGAACATGTCTCATCGGGGGATGCTCATCGGCCTTCTCGTGATGGTCCTCGCCAGCCCCGCGTTGCGCCCGGCCCAGGCGGGCGGCCGGGTCAGTTACCGGCTCGACGGGAAGGATTTCTCGTTCCAGAACGGCCGATTGGAGTATTTCAGGGCGGACGGCTACATCTCGCTCGTCGCCGAACGAGTCGAGACGGTCGACGATCCCTCGGGCCCGGAGGGAGAAAAGCGAGAGGTCACCGTGGGCATGACGATCCAGCTGGCCAAAGAAGAGAGCGAGTTCGTCGGGGAACACCGATCCAGCACCCCGGACGAGATGCCGACGCATTTCTCCTGGTACGAGATCGTCCCGACAGAGGACAAGAAGGGCAAGGAGATCAAGGACTTCCTGGCCAGCCTGGACGAAGGGGACGAAACGAAGATGTTCATCCGTCTCAAGATCGACGCGTTCGGGCCGGCGGGTGGCCTGGTCACCGGGACGTTCAGCGGTAAGCTTTACGACGAAGACGGCAAGCTCCACGAGGTCACGGGCGGCGTCTTCAGCGTGCCGCGCGTGGACATGAAATAATGGGGCCCGCCATCCGGATCGCCGCTCGCCTCGCCGCCCTGGCCGCTCTGGCTTTGGGCGGATGCGCGGGGCCGGGGCCCGAGGCGATCGGGCCCGCCGATACCCTCGCCGAGCTCGAAGCCAAGGCGGCCCGGGTCCTGCCGTCGGCGCGTCAGTTGGCCTGGCAGGCGCTCGAGTTCCAGGCCTTCGTCCACTTCGGCATGAACACCTTCACCGACCGGGAGTGGGGGGAGGGGACCGAGGACCCGGAGCTCTTTGATCCGACGGACCTCGACGCGAACCAATGGGTCGAAGCGGTCAGGGCCGCGGGCATCCGCGGCCTCATCGTCACGGCCAAGCACCACGACGGCTTCTGCCTCTGGCCCAGCCGCTTCACGGAGCATTCGGTCAAGAGCTCGCCGTGGAAGGACGGGAAGGGCGACGTGGTCGGCGAAGTCGCCGAGGCCTGCCGCAAGGGGGGGCTTAAGTTCGGCGTCTATCTTTCGCCCTGGGACCGCCACGAGCCGAGCTACGGCGATTCGCCCCGTTACAACGAGCACTTCAAGAACCAGCTCCGGGAGCTCCTGACGAGCTACGGCGAGGTCTCCGAGGTCTGGTTCGACGGCGCCTGCGGCGAGGGCCCGAACGGCAAGCGACAGGTGTACGACTGGGCCGCCTATTTCGCCCTCATCCGCGAGCTGCAGCCCGGCGCGGTCATCTCCATCATGGGCCCGGACGCCCGCTGGATCGGGAACGAGGCCGGTGTCACGCGCGAAAGCGAGTGGAGCGTCGTCCCCGTCGTCGGCTTCGACGACCTCCCCGACGAGAGGAACCCCGGCGGCATCGCCCGCCTCGACGCCCAGGCCGAAGACCTCGGTTCCATGGCCAGGATCGCCGCGGTCGCCAAGCAGGGCGGGCGCCTCATCTGGTATCCCGGCCAGGTCGACGTCTCCATCCGGCCCGGCTGGTTCTACCACGCGGCCGAGGACGACCAGGTCAAGACCCTGGAGCGCCTCCTCGACATCTATTACACCTCGGTCGGCGGCAACGCCCAGCTCCTGCTCAACATCCCGCCGGACAAGCGCGGCCGGATCCACGAGAACGACGCCGCCCGGCTCCGGGAGCTGGGGCTGAGGCTGAGGTCGACGTTCGCCGAGAACCTGGCCGGATCCCCGGAGGCGGCGAGCGAGTGGTCCCGGAAGGACACCAGAGGCGCGCGGCCCGCCCTCGCCGGATCCGAGCCCGGTCCCGATAACGTCCGTGAGCTTACGGGAACCTACGGTTTCGATCGCCCAAAGCTGTTCAACGTCGCCATGATCAGGGAGGACATCAGCCGGGGCCAGAGGATCGAGGCCTTCGCCCTGGAGGCTCGGGACGGCGCCGCCTGGAAGGAGATCGCCCGGGGCACGACCGTGGGCTACAAGAAGCTCCTGCGCTTCCCCGCCGTCGAGACGGCCGCGGTCCGTCTGCGGGTCCTGAGGGTGAGAAGCTCAAGATCCGTGTTCCGGCCCATCGTCCCCCCCCTCTCTTTCGGGCTCTTCCTCGATCCGGAGCGGTGAAGAGACTGGGGAGAGGCCGGCCAGGATAGCCTGCCGGCCGGGGACACGTAACCGCGGGACATGGCCCCGTTCCCTGAACCGGGCGACCGGTTTGTCGTATAATAGGGCGGGCATCCGTGAGCGGATCCCCCCCATTCCCGTTTCTCTCGAGGGAGGCCGGCATGCTCCGTGACATCATCAAGAAAGAGATCCTCGACAACATCACCAGCCCGAAGTTCGTCTTCACGTTCCTCTTGTGCACCGTGCTCATCCTGCTCTCGGTCTACACCGGGGTCGCGAACTACCGGGCCGAGAAGAAGGAGTACACGGCCGCGCTGGCCCTCAACAAGAAGAACATGGAGAACCAGCCGAACTACGGCTCGCTCGCCGGGATCGGCGTCAAGGTCAGCAAGCCGCCCCAGGTCCTGGGGACCGTGGTCACGGGCATCGAGGAAGCCGTCGGCCGCGTCGCCCCGGTCAACATCGCCGCCGATCCCAACCTCATCGATTCCAAGTACAGCAGCAATCCGGTCTTCGCCGTCTTCGGCGCCCTCGATCTGATGTTCATCGTCAAGATCGTGCTCAGCCTTTTCGCCATCCTCTTCACTTACGACGCCATCGTCGGCGAGAAGGAGAAGGGGACGCTCAAGCTGGCCCTGTCGAACGAGGTGCCCCGCGACCGGCTCATCCTGGGCAAGGCCATCGGCGGCTACATCAGCCTGCTCCTGCCCCTCCTCGTCCCGCTCCTCCTCAGCCTCCTCTTCCTGCTCATCATGCCCGACATCTCCCTCAGCGGCCAGGACTGGGCCCGCCTGCTCCTCATCTTCCTGATGTTCTTCCTCTACCTCTCGGTCTTCTTCAGCCTGGGCCTGTTCGTCTCGGCCCGGACCCAGCGTTCGTCGACGAGCTTCCTCGTCCTGCTCTTCGCCTGGGTCCTCATCGTCATGGTCATCCCCAAGGCCGCGGTCGTCACGGCCGGGCAGCTGCGGCCCATCCCCTCGGTCCACGAGATCACGGCCAAGAAGGACGCCTTTCTCCAGCAGATCCAGACCGAGGGCCAGAAAGGCGCGCGCGACTGGTACACCAAGAACCAGGCCGAGGCGGCCAAGGACCCCAAGGCCTGGCAGGACAAGTTCAAGCAGTTCCTCCAGGACTACCAGCAGGAGCTGACGACCAAGATCGACGAGAACAACGCCGCCCTGGAGCGCGACTACCAGCAGAAGAAGAGGGCCCAGCAGGACCTGGCCATCAACCTGTCCCGCATCTCCCCCGCTTCGGCCCTGACCTTCGGCTCGATGACCCTGGCCCGGACGGGGGTCGACGAGTTCGACCGGTTCCTGGCCTCGGTCCGGACCTACAAGCCCATCTACACCAAGTGGATCAACTCCAAGATGGGGGAGAGCATCAATTTCCAGACCGGGGAGCAGAACAAGATCAGCCTCGACAACATGCCCCAGCACGCCTACGAGCCGGAGTGGCTGAGCCGCTCGCTCGTCCGGGCCATCCCGGACTTCGCCCTGCTCATCGTCATGATCATCATCTTCTTCGTCGGCGCGTACGTCTCGTTCCTGCGCTACGACGTCCGCTGAGGAGGCCCCCATGTTGGAAGCCATCGAACTCACCAAACGCTACGAGGACGGCGAGCTGGCCCTCGACGGCCTGACCATCAAGGTCGAGCCCGGCGAGATCTTCTGCATGTTCGGCGCCAACGGCGCCGGCAAGACGACGACCATCAACCTGTTCCTGGGCTTCATCCCGCCGACCTCGGGCGCGGCCCTGGTCGAGGGCGTCGACGTCGGCAAGGACCCGCTCCAGGCCAAGCGCCACGTCTCCTTCGTCTCCGAGAACGTCATGCTCTACGGCAACTTCACGGCCATCCAGAACCTGGATTATTTCAGCAAGCTGGCCGGCAAGCGCGGCCTCTCGAAGAAGGACTACGCCGAGGTCCTGGGCCGGGTCGGGCTCCAGCCGGAGGCCTTCGACCGGCGGATCAAGAACTTCTCCAAGGGCATGCGCCAGAAGCTCGGTATCGCCATCGCCGTGGTCAAGGACGCGGCCAACGTGCTCCTCGACGAGCCGACCTCGGGCCTCGACCCGCAGTCGGGCCGCGAATTCCTGGAGATCCTCGTCCAGATGCGCGACAAGGGCAAGTCCGTGTTCATGTCGACCCATGACATCTTCCGGGCCAAGCTCATCGCCGATCGCATCGGGTTCATGCGCAAGGGCCGGCTGGTCATGCTGAAGACGGCCAAGGAGCTGGCCCACGAGGACCTGACCGACCTCTACATCCAGTACATGGAGCAGCAGCCGGGCGAGCTGACCGTCCCGCCGACCGCGCCGGCGGTCTGATCGGCGGTCGGGAGCCGTCCGGTCAGACGCGCACGGCCGCGACGGAGAAACCCGTCGGCCGGAGGACCTCGACCCGGACGGAGCGAATGTCCGGCGAGCGCGGGACGAAGCGGACCGCGGCCTCCGTTCCCGGGGCGAGATCGGGCAGGGGCGACTCGCCCCTCTCGATCGGGATCGCGCCAGTTCCAAAGGCCGTCCAGCGGAGCCTGTAGCCCCTTAGCGTGTAGGCCGGGATGTCCCTCCGCGTCCTGACCACGGCGAGCATCCCCCCCGTTTCGGATTTGACCTCGAACGATCCGACCGGGCTCGATTCCCGGCGGAGCGCCTCGAAGGAGGGCTTGCGGGCGCCGAAGACGTCGACGACGCCATGGACCCGCTGCTTGAAGACCCCCGTTCCCTTGTCCCCGATGTGCGTCCGGTAGTCGTTGTAGTCGAAGAAGATGAGCCCGGCCACCCAAGGATAATCCCGAAAGACAGCGTTGTGGGTCTCGAGGATCGTGGCGCGCCGGGCGTCGTCCTCGGGCCGGTCGGCGGTGCAGGCGCAGTAGCCGTATTCCGAGATGACGACGGGCTTGTCCGGGAAGGCCCGGTGGATGGCCTCGAGGTTCGTTCTCAAGGCGCCGACGTCGCCGCCGAACCAGGACTCGTAGTACTCGTTCCACTCGATGAAGTCCATCTCGCCGGCGACATCGCGCTCGGGCGTCGACTGAAGGGAATTCGAGGCGTAGGAGCAGAGGCGCGACGGATCGAGACGCTTGGCTTCGCGCAGCATGGTGCGGACAAATCCCTGGGCGGCCGGGTTCTGCCCATCGACCTCGTTACAGAGGCCCCAGGAGAACACGCACGGGTGGTTCCTGTCGCGGGCGATCATCTCGCGGAGCTGCTCGAGGCCGTTGGCCGTGACCTTCTCGAGGATGTTCCCTTCGAGCTTCTGGAAAGTGCCCGGCCCCCAGGTCGGCACCTCGAGCTGGATGAGGATCCCGTGGCGGTCGCAGTAGTCCAGGACCCGGCGGTCCTGCTGCCAGTGGACGCGGGTGAAGACGCAGTTGAGCTCCTTCATGTCGGCGTGGTCGTGATCGATCCAGGCCGCCGGCTCGGCCATGCCGAAGTCCGGGTGGCTCCCGGCCATGCGCTCGACGCCGGCCAGCCGTACGGACTCGCCGTTGAGCAGGAACTCCGTCCCCCGGACCTCGATCCGGCGGACGCCGAAGGTCGTTTCGGCCCGGTGCAGGACCTTACCGCCGCCGGAGATCAGGGCTTTGGCGACGTGGAGATGGGGATGGTCGAAATGCCAGAGCTTCAGCGGACGGGCCGGCCGGTGGTCGGAGATCCTGACCTCGCGCGCGGCGCCCGCCGGGACGACCTCCTCTGCCGGGGCCTGGCCGTTCTGGACGATAGCGCCCGAGGCTTCCTCCTCGATCCATTCGCTGAGCGTGATCCGCGCCTCTCTCCCCGTCGTGTTACGAACGACGGCCGTCACGGTCACGGCCGTCGGTCCCGCAGGGAGCTCGGGCACGGCGTCGACCCAGAGGCGCTCGATGTAAACCGGCGGCGTTACGATGAGGCGGACCGGGCGGGTGAGGCCGCCGTCGGGCGTCCAGTCGTAAGAGTCGTTCCTCGGCAGCATGTCCGGGGAGAACGAATTGTCGACCCGGACGGCGACCGTATTGAGCCCGCCGTAGGCGAGGTGGCCGGAGATGTCAAACGCGAAAGCCGTGTAGCCCTTGCCGACGTGCTCGCCGGCCTTGTGGCCGTTGACGAAGACCTCGGCCGTGTGGAAGACGGCCTCGAACTCGATCCGGACCACGAGCGCTTTCCAGGCCTCGGGCGCGTCGAATTCCCGCCGGTACCAAGCGCCGCCCATGTAGTCGACCGTCTTCCCGGCGACCTGCCATGTGGACGGGACGGGGACTTCTTCCCAACCGTTCGCGTCGACGATGCCGGCACCGTTCCAGCCGGCCGCTTCGCCTCGCCGGTCGGGGTCCGTCCGGAAGAGCCACGTTCCGTCGAGCGGGACGACGTACTCCCGGCCGTCCCCGAAGGCCGCCGCCGCGGACCCGGCCGTTCCGCCCGGCCCGCACGCGTTCCCCAACACTGTCGCGCCCGCGGCCGCCTGCGCGGCCCCCGCGAGAAATCTCCGCCGGGTCCATCGTTCCATGGGCACGCTCCTTGTTGGGGAGATTATGGAAGGATGGCCGCCGAAAATCAACCGGCCCGTTCAGGAGTCTCTGGAAACCGGTTTTTCGAGCAGGCCCATCTTCTTGAGGGCCAGGTCGCCGCGGCTCATCTCCGGGCCCTCGCCCGGAAGATAGAGCATGACCCCGCCCTTGACCGGGCGGAGCCCGATCTTGCCCCGCTTGGCCAGCTCGTCGGTCGCCTCGATGGGGTTCGCCCCCTCGAAGTAGCTCTTGAAGGCCTCGTTGAACCCGCTGTAGACCGTGTGGATGCCTTTGTAGTTCTCGAGGCGGAGCCGCGTGATGGCCAATCTGACGAATTCCTCGTGACCGAGCTTCGCTTTCATCCGGACCTCCTGTCGGGAATGGGTCGTCGTTCCATCCCTAAGGACGTCCGTGGCCGCCCGTCCGTCTCACGCGGCCGGGACTCCCTCTCATGGCGGCGAAGGATGTCCCCGAGCCAAAGCCCGGGAAAGGGCTTTCCGTCATGGGGAGATGAGCCTTATAATGGGGGCATGAAAAAGGTCAAAGAGGTCAAGGCCAGGATCACGAGCGTCAAGGGGACTTGCGAGCAGGGGCACCGGGTCGGGGATACGGTTCGTTTCACCGATCACGGCGTCGAGGGCCGGATCTGTGTCCACGCCCTCTACAGCCTGATGCCCAAGGTCTTCGCCATGATGTTCAACGCCGATTTCCCCTGGGCCAAGGACCACCCCGACACGCTGACCCACCCCTGTCCCGACGCGGCCAACCCGGTCGTCTTCGAGCTCACCCGCGTCTACGAGGATTGACGGCCGCCCCCGGCCGCCGCGGGACCGCCGGATCCTAGCGCTTCGTCAGGTCGGGGACGAGCTTGACCGTCTCGACGGCGTGGTGGCCTACCGGGAGGACGAACCGGCCCTTGCGGGGCTTGAGAGCCGGGCCCTCCTCTTCGATGATATTCGTCCGCACGGCCGTCTTCAGCGGGACGAAGAGCTCGATCCCCGCCTCCGCGTCCTTCCCTTCGATGTCGTAAAGACGGAGGATGACGGAATCGTCCGTCTCCGCTTTCTTCATCGCCGACAAGACGATGTTCGAGCCGGAATAGGGGAGGAAGCTTCGTGATCCCGGCAGATCGGCCCGGGGACCTTCGACAGGGGCGGTGACCGCGATGAGCGGGTCGTTGGCCGCGATGCCCGCCCGGTAGCCGTTCCGCCAGCCGGGGGCGTGGCTCGTGAGGGAGAAGCGGTAGTGGTGGTCGCCCTCCTGAAGGTACCAGTTCCCTTCGCCGTGGCAGCTCCGACGGGAGGCCAGCAGGATGGGCTGGAGCACCGGGTAGGGGACGGGATCGTCCGTCGGGTCACGGTAGTCGTTGACGGCGACGCTCGTCGTCAGGGTCAGGCCGAACACGTCGTCCCCCGCGGTGAGGAAGTTCTGGACCTCCCGCGGCCGGATGTCCTTCATCTCTTCGTCGTAGACGAGGGTCCCGTAGGCCGGGCCGCCCGTGCCCTCGGCCTCGCCCGAGCCGACCTCGAGGACCCCGAGCGGGATCTCGTAGGCGACGCGGCCCGGGTCGGCGGCGACCGGGACGGCCAGGCGGAACTCCCGGTAGGGATCGCCGTCCCAGCCAAGGAGCGAGACCTCGCAATCGATGCGCTTGATCGTCCGGTACACGATGAGCTTCTCGCGGACCGTGCAGCCGGAGAAGGGCTGTTCGAACTCGTAGACATCCTTGATCGGTCCCGATTCCTCAGGGACAAGATGCCAGGCGGGCTTGAGGCGGCTGGCCTTGTCGAAGCCCTCCATGGTCGGCTGCTGGACGCGGCCGAACTCGCCCGCGCCGTTCCCGACCGAGCGCATGGTGAAGACCTCGAAACCGAGGAATTTCCCCGTGTCGAGGACCTCGCGGCCGAGCTGCTTGTCGTAGAGGCCAGCCACTCCGCCGGGCGCGAGGGTGAGGCGATAAAAGTCGTTCTCGACCGTCACAAGCGGCGGGCCCGGGACGGTCCCGCGGACGGGGCCGGTGGGGGGCTCCGTTTTTCGGAGGTAATAGGTCTTATAGCCGAGCGGGGGGACATCGGTGGCGATGAACTCGAACGGCTGAACGGCCCTGTCATTAGGGCTGCCCGGTTCGGCTTGAAGGAGCGCGGGGCGTCCCTCCGCGTCGACGACGTGATATCCGGATCCGGGCTTAGACAGATGAACGGTCACCGGCGCCGTCCTGGCCCACGACAGGGAATTGAAGACGACGATGGGCACGCCCTTCGTGGGATCGACGGCGATCCGGCCGGCGATCGCGGTCAAGGCGTCATGGAGAACGGCCCGGCCTTCGTCCCGGGCGAACTCGTACTTCTTGCGGAATAGGCGGTCGGTGACCTGGCCTTCCTTGCCGCCCCAGCCGTGGTCGGGGTAGATGGCGGCCTCCCACGCGGCGGCCAGGCGCGCGGCCGGGTAGCCGGAGAAGCTCCCTTCGAGGAGCGCCCGGACCGTGCCGAACGCTTCGGCCGCCGGCAGGAGCCGGCCGGCTTCGCGCGCCGCCGAGACGGCCCAGTGATGGGTCGGGCCGTGGATGTAGAGCCACAGGCCCGGCCGCTCTCCTGTGACGGTCTCGAGCTTGGCCGTCCCGGCGTCGAGCGCCTCGAAGAACCGGCGCGCCGTGGAGTACTGCATGACAGGCTTTGCAGCCCCGCTTTGCGGGGACGGCCGCGCCGCGTCCGCCGCCGTCCCTTCGTTCCAATGCTCGATCAGGGGGCCGAAATCGGTCGGCTGGGAGAAGTCGACGGAATTGAGGAGCGGGTATTGGGCCGCGAGGCCCCGCCCGGCGTAATAGACCGTCCACTTGGCCAGCTTGTCCTCGATGGCCTTGGCCCCTTCGGCGGGCGCGGCGTTGAGGTAAGCCGCGGCGTTCCCGTAATGGCCCGGCGAGTAGGCCAGGACCGACGAGCCGTCGGGCGAAGCCCAGCGGTAGAACCCTTCGTGATAGCGGCTCATGACCATGTAGGGGATGCCGGCCTTGGCCAGGATCTGGGGCATCTGGGCGGCCCGGCCGGGGACGTCGGGATTGAAATAGACGCGGGCCTCGGCGCCGGGGAACCTCTTCTTCAGCCAGAGACGGCCGAAGTAGGCTTCGCGGATGAGGTATTCGCCGGTGAGAAGCGACTCGTAGGGCTGGTTAAAGGTGGCGCCCCACTCCATCCGCCCCTCGCGGGTCAGGCGGCCGACCTCCTCGGCCCGCTCCGGATGGCGCTCGAGATACTCGGCCAGGTTGAGCATGTTCTCCATGGTGAAGGAGTAGGCGGGGTCCTTGGCCATCATGGCCAGGGCCGGGGTGATGCAGTTCGTGTCGCGGAAGACGATGCATTTCTCGGGCGAGTCCATCCAGGCGATGTCCTGGTGGCTCGAGGAGATGATGTGGAGGCGTGCCTTCACGGTGTCCTTCCTTTCCTCCTTCGGGCGAGGCGCGGCCGAAGCCGCGGGTCCCACGACGGCCAGGGCGGCGGCGAGGGCGAGAGCCGGGCGGATGACGTTCATCGGTCCCTCCTGTTCGTCGGATGTCCCGTTCGAAGCACCCTCACCGCCGACCCCCGAGGACCGAGAGATCGGGCCGGATGAGCCGACGGAGGCCCGGATCGTCCCGGTTCGCGCGGTCGGCCAGGACGACGGCCGTGGCCACGCTCTTCTCATAGGGCTCGCCTCGCAGGATGGCCACCGCGGTCCGGAGGCTCCGCTCGCCCATGGCGAAAGGGTCCTGGAGGACGAGCCCCGAGATCTCGCCTCTGGCCAAGGCCTCGACCAGCTTCTCGGAGGCGTCGAAACCGACGTGGACGGCGCGGCCGGCCAGCCCGTGGTCCTGCAGGGCCCGGAGGCAGCCGAAGGTCGTGGACTCGTTGGGGGTGAAGACGGCGTCGACGGCGCCGAACCGGGCCAGCAGGTTCTCCATGGTCTGGTAGGCCGTTTCCGTCGAAGTCCCGCCGTACTGGTTCGCCGAGACGACCTCGATCCCCGGGAACTCCGCGCGGAGCGCGGCGAGGAAGCCTTCCTCCCGCTTGGTCGTCCCTTCCACCCCCGCCTTGACCCGGACCATGATAAGCCGGCCGCGTCCGCCGGTGAGCCGGCCGACGGCCCGGGCGGCCAGGGCGCCGCCGAGGACGTTGTCGGTGGAGACGAACGCGGCGTGCTCCTCTCCCTGGAGGGCCGAGTTGAAGACGACCGTCGGGATGCCGGCCCGCCGGGCCTCGGCCACGGGACGCACGAGGGCCCGGTCGTCGAGAGGGGAAAGGACGAGGGCGTCGACCCCGGAGCCGGCCAGCGTCTCGACGATTTGGACCTGCTCGTTGCGGTCGTCCTCCTTGAGCGGGCCTTTCCAGACGATCTCGACGCCGAGCTCGCGGGCGGCGGTCAGGGCGCCGGCGTGGACCGACTTCCAGAACTCGTGGGTCGTGCCCATGGGGATGACGGCGATCCGCGGAGGCCTTCCGCCGGCGCCTTCGCCCGGCCGGCGCCCGCGGCAGCCCGGCGCCTCGAAGAGGGCCAGGACGGCGACCAGGCCGAGAACGGGGAAAGGAAGGAGCGAACGGCGGCGCCGGGCCATCATGAGGGCGACTTGATCTCGGCCAGCTCCCGTTCGAGGTCGAGGGGCGGCTTGGCCCGGAAGTACTCGCTCGTCTCCCAGAGGGTGAGGGCCCGGGTCCCGGCGCGGGCGTAACGGCCCTTGGCGTAGACATAGCGGTAGACGATGGACATGTCGCCGCCCTGCTTCCAATAGGTCTCGAGACGGGGGAACCCGCCGTCGGATTCGCGGCCGACGAAAAGAATGGCCCCGGCCACGACGCCCCGCGCGGTGTCCCGGGCGGGGTCGTAGACGAGCCATTGGTAAGCTCCGGACTCGGTCGGGACGCCGCAGAGGACGAACTTCTCTTCCTTCCCGTCGCCGTCGAGGTCGATCGGGACCGACCTGAGGGGGCCGCCGTCGTCCTTTTCGAACTGTTCGCGCCAGACGTCCGGGATGGTGTCGTCGGGCCGGGCCGAGCGCACCGAGAAGAACGTCCGCATGGGGAAATCGGAGGCGGGAGCCGGGTATTGGGCGTCCGAGGGGACGCTCAAGAGCGACCCGGCGAGGACGGCCGCCGCGACGGGGAGGAGCGATCGTCTCGTCATCGTCAGCCAGTATAGCTTCGGGTCGGCAAAAGTCAAACCCGGCCGGCCCCGGACCGGGACCCCGTTTGACAACGGCGGGACAACCGATACAATGGATTCCGTTCCGACCGGAACGGGCCCGACGGGGAAACGGGCAATCCCTTCATGGAGGAGAGAATGACGGAAGAGAACAAGGAACTCGGCAGACGGTCCTTTCTGAAGAAGGGCCTGGGCGGGCTGGCCGCCGTCGGGGCCATCCCGGGAGCCGTCAAGGCCGCCGCCCTGGGCGGGCCCTCGCCGGCCCCGGCCGCCAAACCGATCGTCCGGACGATCGGGCGGACCGGCCTCAAGGTGCCGGTCGTCAGCATGGGCGTCATGAACGCCGACAATCCGGCCGTCGTCCAGGCCGCCCTGGAGACCGGCATCGTCATGCTCGACACGGCCCACGGCTATCAGCGCGGACGGAACGAGCAGATGATCGGCGAGGTCGTCAAGGGCCGGCCCCGCGACTCCTATATGATCGCCACCAAGGTCCCCGGGCCCCAGCGGGACCGGACGATGCAGGGCCTCGACGCCGCCGCCCTGGAGAAGGCCTTCCTGGACAAGTTCGACCTCAGCCTCCAGCGCCTGGGCCTCGACCACGTCGAGATCCTCTATCTCCACAACAACTCCACGCGCGAGGACGTCCAGAACCCCGCGATCCTTGCCGCCCTCGAGAAGGCCAAGACGTCGGGCAAGGCCCGCTTCATCGGCACCACCACCCACTCCAACGAGCCGGCCGTCATCCGGGCGACCGTCGAGGCCAAGGTCTACGACGTCGTCCTGACCGCCTACAATTTCCGCCAGGACCACCGCGAGGAGGTCCGCAAGGCCGTGGCCGAGGCGGCGGCGGGCGTCGGCGTCGTGGCTATGAAGACCCAGGCCGGCGCCTACTGGGACAAGGAGAAGCTCCAGCCCATCAACATGAGGGCCGCCCTGAAGTGGGCCCTCAACGATCCCAGCGTCGCCACGGCCATCCCGGGCTTCACGACCTTCGACCAGCTCAAGGACGACTGGTCGGTCGTGACCGACATCGCGCTCACGCCGCAGGAGCTCAAGGACCTCCATTTCGGGGAACAGGTGGCCGGCCTCTACTGCCAGCAGTGCGGCCAGTGCCTGGCCGGCTGCCCCAAAGGCCTGCCGATCCCCGACCTGATGAGGGGCTACATGTACGCCTACGGCTACCGGAACCTCCAGGCCGCCCACGAGCTCGTCGGCTCCCTCGATCTCCCCGGGGACGCCTGCGGCTCCTGCGCTTCCTGCACGGCCGTCTGCGCCAAGGGCTTCGACCTGGCCGACCGGGTCAGGGACATCAGCCGCCTGAGGGCCGTGCCCGGCGACTTCTTCGCCTAAACCGCTCATTTCAAAGCTTATTCAGGGCCTCCGGACCAGAGTCCGGCGGCCCTTTTTTTATGGCGCAAATCCCTTGACAAATAATATCATAATGCTATTATATCGATATCACAGGAGGACAAGATGAAAGATATCCAGGAAAAGAAGGTCTTCGGCGTCAACGGCTGGGTCGTGGTCTTTTTCGACCTGGCGGTCTTTTTCTTCAGCGGCCGCTATCTCGTCACCCACGCCGACATGGTCCGGCCCGGCGCCGGGATGTTCCTGGCCGTGCTCGCGGCCATCCTCGCGTTCATGACCTTCGGCGGCTTCTTCCTCATCCACCCCAACGAGTCCAAGGTCTTCACCTTCCTCGGCAAGTACGTCGGCAGCGCCCGGACGTCCGGCTTCTTCTGGACCAATCCCTTCGCCGTCAAGAAGAAGGTGACCCTGCGCATCTTCAACTTCAACAGCGAGACGCTCAAGGTCAACGACGCCCTGGGGAATCCCATCGAGATCGCCGCCGTCATCGTCTGGAGCGTCGTCGATTCGGCCAAAGCCCTGTTCAACGTCGAGAACTACCAGAACTTCGTGGCTATCCAAGGTGAGACGGCCATCCGCCAGCTGGCCACGCACTATCCCTACGACGCCCACGACAAGGACACGGAGTCCCTGCGGGCCAACCCCGACGAGATCGCCGGCAAGCTCAAGGAACACGTCCAGAACCGCCTCGACGTGGCCGGCATCCACGTCGTCGAGGCCCGGCTGTCCCACCTGGCCTACGCCCCGGAGATCGCCCAGGCCATGCTCCGGCGCCAGCAGGCCGAGGCCATCATCGCCGCGCGGGCCAAGATCGTCGACGGCGCCGTCGGCATGGTCGAGATGGCCCTGAGGAGCCTCGAGGCCCAGGGCGTCGTCAAGCTCGACGAGGAGAAGAAGGCGGCCATGGTCAACAATCTGCTCGTCGCCCTCGTCTCGGAGACCGAGATGCACCCCATCGTCAATACGGGGACGCTCTATACCTGAGGGGGCTTGGGCCGTGGCCGACAAGAAGAAGTTCCTTCTGAGGCTCGATGCCTCCGTCCACGACGCCCTGGAGAAGTGGGCGGCGGACGAAATGCGGAGCATCAATGCCCAGATGGAATACGTCCTCAAAGAGGCGGTCCGGAAGGCGGGCCGCCTCCGCGAAGGACAGGAGGACCGCAAATGAAGACCATCGTCCGGGTGGCGCTCTGGGCCCTCGTGGCCCTGATGACCGCGCTGCTCGTCCTGTTCTAGCGCGTTGACTTCCCCCTTCCGGTGTTCTAATTTGGAGCGGATGAAAGCCGGGCGCGGGAAGGGGAGGAGACGATGAGGCGGGCCGTCCAGGCAGCCCTCGCCGTCGCGGTCGCCGCGCTGGCCGTCCTGGCGTTCCTCGCCGGACGGCCGGAGCGGCAGGCGGAGAACCGGATCGACCTGGCGACGCTGCCGCCCTCCGCCGCGGCCTTCCGGACCGACGCCACCCTGCGCAACGTCACCCGCGAGCCCATCGCCTACACGATCATGCCCGGGCCCGGGGCGCGCGTCCCGCGGGCCCGGACTCTCGAGGTCGGGGCGGTCGACCGGCTGGCCGCCGACCTGCCGGTCGAGATCTCGTTCGACAACGGCCGGCGGACGACGACGTATCTCGTCCATCCGGAAAAGCCGTACTCGTTCCGCTACGACGAGAACGGCATCATCAAGGTCTACCCCGGCTCCCACGGCCGGGAGGACGCCGCCGACCTGGCGCCCTTCGTCCCGACGCCGCCGGAGGTCGTGGCCCGGATGCTCGAGCGCGCGGCGGTCGGGGCCGGGGACGTCGTCTACGACCTCGGCTGCGGGGACGGCCGGATGGTCATCGCGGCGGCCAAGCGCTACGGGGCCCGCGGCGTCGGCGTCGAGCTCGATCCGGCCCTTCTCGAGGAGTGCCGGTCCGGCGCGAAACGCGAAGGCGTCGAACACCGGGTCCGCTTCCTCCGGCAGGACGCCGTCAAGG
>JBFYNT010000145.1:0-3651 GCA_041304225.1 Candidatus Aminicenantota bacterium | reverse complement strand
CGGGAGATCTCCTCGTAGCTCAGGCTCTCGTCGAACCTCAGGACGAAGACGCTCTTCTGGTCGGCCGGAAGGGCGGCCACCGCCCGGTCGAGCCGGGCCCGGAACTCGGCCTGCTCCAGACGCTCCTCCGGATCGTCGGTCGGCGCGGCCGCGGGCACGAAGCGCGGGCCGAGCGACCCGTCGTCGATCGACCGCTCCCGGCCGCGGACCTTCAGATAGTTGAGGGCCGAGTTGACGGCGATCTTCCGGAGCCACGGGTAGAGGGGCCAAGCGGCGTCGAACCGGGCCAGGGCGTAATACGCTTTGATGAACGTTTCCTGGGCCAGGTCGTCGGCCGATTGGTGTGCGCCGGTCAGGCGCCGGCAGAGGGCGTAAACCCTCTGCTGGTACATCCGGACCAGGGTCTCGAAGGCGTCCATGTCTCCCTGCTGGGCTTTCCGAACGAGGACGGCATCCTCCGGACGCTCGTGCGGGCTCGTCGGAGCTCCCATAGGTCATACACCTCGCCGCGGGACTTATTCCCCTCTCATCATACTCTTTTCGGGCCCGGCTGTCGTCGAACGAGAGGCCGCCCGCTCCTCGACGAGGCGGCGGTATTCGAGCGGGCGATCGCGCCTCAGCTCCGCGCCCGTGATCCGGCCGTCGAGCCAGACCCGGCTCATGGGGAAGACGCCGGGCCGGAGGTGGACGGCGTAGGCATGCCAGGTCAGGACGGACACCACGGCCAGGACGGCTTCCCCGCCGTGGACGGCGACGAAGGCCCGGAAGACGGCCGGGGGCAAGAGATCCAGGGCGAGCACCGGCGCGGCCATCAGGACGCCCGTGAGGATCATGACCGCCGAGCCGAAGAGAAAGGCCCAGTAATCGACCTTGTCGACGACGCTATAGCGGCCCGTCCCCGCTCTGAGGTCCTTCGGGCGGAGGATCCGGTCGCGGAGGTTCCTCCGGCCCGGGACGGTCAAGAGGGCCCGGAGGACATGCCAGGTCAAGGCCGCGATGAAGACGGCCGCGGCCGCGCGGTGGAGAGCGACGAGCCGGGCGGCGAGAGGGACCGGCGCTCGGCCGAGGAGAGGCAGGCCCGTGAGCGCGAGGAGGGAGAAAGAGGCGACGACGAGCCAATGCTGCCAGCGGCCGGTCCGGTCCATCCGGACGAAGACCTCGCCGTCGGGGACGAGGGGGTGGGGAGCTTCGACCGGCCGGCTCACCGCTCCCCTCCTCCGCAGTGTCAGGCCGGCGACCACGTAAACGAAGAAGAGGCCCGCTACGAGGCCCGTCAGGATCCTGTAGAGGGCTCCGACGACCCCGGCCGGCGAGCCCGGGCCGGGCGCCGTGAGCCCGTGGACACGGCTCCGGGCGTATTCCTTCCATCTGTCCGGATGGCACGTCGCGCAGGACACCGGAGCGAGCTTCGCGGCGTGCGGAAAATCCGTGAATCCGGCCAGGTCGGCGTGGCAGGCGACGCAGGAGACGGCGGCCCGGGAGTGCACCGAGCCCGGGAAGACCTTCGGGTCGACGAAGACCGGCCGGCCGGCCTGAGCCCGGAGATCTTCGTCGGCGTGACAGACGAAGCAGGTTTCCCCGGGATCCTGGACGGGCGCGGCCGGACGGGCGAGAAGGGGCGGAAGGGCGGCGAGCGCCGCGAGGAGGAAGCCCGCGCCGCGCCGCAGCGCCGCGAGTCCGGTCATGGCGGCCATCCTATTTTCCGGGGATGGGATGCTTGACCGCGTCCCAGGCTTTCTTGAAGTCGAAGGCCAGGCCGTGCGCGCTCTGGTGGCACGCCAGGCATTGGGCCTCGATGGCCGAGGCGTCGCCGTAGAGGACGAGGCCGTTCTCGACCGCCTTGGCCCGGTCCTGCATGACGCTGAGCTTTCGGTACGCGCTGCCCGGGCCGTGGCAGACCTCGCAGGTCACGCCTTCTTCTTTGAGGTCGGGGGCTTTGGCCGCGAGCGGGGCGTGGCAGCCGAGGCACTGCGCGTTCGTCCGGGGTTCGGCGACACCCAGCTCCGTCCCGATCTCGGCGGCCCTGGGCGTGGACAGGCTGGCGAACGACTTGGCGTGGGGGCCGTCTTCCCAGATGACGAACTGGCGGCCCTGGAGCTCCGCCTTGTGGCAGAGCTTGCAGGCCGAGGCGCCGACGTAGGTCCGCTCCTTGGGCGCCGGAAAGAGCGCCAGGGCCAGGGCGCCGACCGTCGCGGTGACGACGGCGGCGAGCGCGGCCTTGCTCATCGGGGATCCTCCCTCACGCGTAGCTGTGGAGTCCGGCCAGGATGTAGTTGACGCCGAAATAGGTGAAGAGCGCGGCCAGGAAGCCGACGATGGCGATGACGGCCGAGCGCTTCCCCTTCCAGCCCATGACGATCCGGGTGTGGAGATAGAGGGCGAAGACGAACCAGGTGATCAGGCTCCAGACTTCCTTGGGGTCCCAGCCCCAATAACGGCCCCAGGCCCGGTAGGCCCAGACCATGCCGAAGACCAGCCCGCCGAGCGTGAAGAGAGGGAAGCCGACGGCCACGGCCCGGTAGGCCAGGGCGTCGAGCCGCTCCTTCTTCTCCGCGCTGTCGGCCCAGAGAAAGATCAGGCTCGCCACGAAGGCGACGGCGAAGAAGGCCTCGCCGAGGAGCGTCACGGAGACGTGGAGCCAAAGCCAGTAGCTCTGGAGGGCCGGGACGAGCGGTGTCGCGTCCTTGGGCATGAGCGGCGACGAGGCCAGGGCGACCAGGGCCACGGTGATGAGCATGAGATAGGGCGCCAGGCGGGGCGCGAGCGAAGACCGGCTGAAGACGATGAGGGCCAGGACGACCGACCAGGACAGGAACGACAGCGACTCGTACATGTTCGTGAACGGGGCGTGGCCGCTGGCCACGGTCCGCAGGACGAGGGCCGCCGTATGCCCGGCGAAGCCGGCCACGGCCAGGACGAAACCGGCCTTGGCCCACTTGTCGCGGCGGGCGAAGATCGAGGCGGAATAGACGACGAGGGCCGCGACGTAGAGGGCGAAGGCGGCGGTGAACAGGGTCGGTTCGGTCATGACGGCCTCCGGACGTGCTCGAACATCGTTTCGAATTCGGACGCGAAGGTCTCCCGGGCCTTGGCCGCGTGGCCCGCGGCGGTCACCTCGACCTTGCCCTGCGAATCCTCGAGGACGACCGTGATCTCGCGCGGGGGCCAGTAGAAGGCCAGGAAAAGCCCGGCGACGACGAGCAGACAGCCGGCCCAGATGAGGCCCACGCCGGGGTCCTTGGCCGCTTCGAGGACGGAGAACGGGGCCGCCTGGTAGCGCTTGAGGACGAAGGCGAGAGGCGACGTCCCGCCCTGGTGGCCCGGTCCGAAATCCGGGAATTTCGCGAAGATCCAACCCGCGAACACCCGCTCCTCCCCTTTCCAGGCCTCGACGAACGCGGCCGGGTTGCGGGGCTCCTGGGAGCGGCTCTGGACCTTGCCGCCCTCGCCGCGGACGAAGTCGGGCACGAACTGGCGGATGGAAACGGCCGTGATATCGGGGTCCGAGACCGAAGCGCGCTCGCCGAGCTTGAGGGAGACGGTCTTCGAGAATGACGCGTCGGCCCGCTTGCGAGCCTCGAGCTCGACCGAGGACCTTTGCCAATCCCAGCCGTAGCTCGCCTGATAGAACGAGACGCCCCGGTAGGTCAG